>NZ_JAFEVQ010000035.1:0-34753 GCF_020882855.1 Curtobacterium sp. GD1
CCGACCCGCCCGCCCGAGACTCGGCTCCCCGGACACTTTCGCGGTCTGCGAGCCGCGAAAGTGTCCGCCCGGCCGAGCCTCGGCAATCCCCCACAACGCGCCACGAGTGCCGGCCTGTCCACAGCGAGCTCGGACATGAGCCGCACATCCCCCACCGAGCGCCAGCATCTCGGCATGCGATACCGCCGAACTCGACCACCGCTCCTCCGTGCTCGCGGAACCGATCCTTCCGAGAGCCGTCGGCTCAGACGACTCCACGCGGCCGGCAAACTCGTGCGCCTCCGCGCTTCGGTCTACGTCGCAACAGACGTCTGGACGGCGGCCGAGACTGCGGACCGCCACCTCATCCGTGCCTGGGCGATCGCGCCGGAACTCCCGGGATCGTCTGTCTTCTCGCACCAGACCGCCGCACTGATCCACGGCTGGCCCTTGATCGGCGGGATCACCGATCGCGTCCACGTCATCGACGAGACGCTCCGGGGTGTCGAACACCGAGCGGGCGTCGTGCGACACGGCGCAGCGGGACCGCCTCCCGACCGGGCTCCCGGACGCTTCGACGGCGTTCCGGTTGCCGATGCGGTCTCCACCGCCGTGCTCCTGGCGACGACGTTGGAACCACACGTGGCAGCGGTGGCGGTCGACTCCGCGGTCCGGGCCGGACAGGTCGATGTCGCCCGGTTCACACGGGCGCTCCCCGCCGGCCCGAGTCGCGGTTCGCGGCGGGCAAGGCTCGTCTCGATGGCGATCGACGCCCGACACGAGTCCGTCGGTGAGTCCTTCACTGCGATCCGGCTCATCGAGCACGGAGTCCGATCGATCGAACCACAGCACGAGTTCCGGACAGGAGAGCGCATCGACCGCGTGGACTTCTGGCTCCCGGATCTCGGAGTCGTCGTCGAGTTCGACGGCAAGCAGAAGTACGTCGATCCCGCGATGCTCGGCAACCGTTCACCGCAGGAAGCGTTGTGGCAGGAGAAACTCCGCGAGGATCGCATCCGCAGCCAGCCCGGGGTGAGGACGGTCATCCGGGTGACGTGGTGGCACTTGCTCGAGCCGGATCGCCTCCGCGCGCTCTTCCGCGCGCATGGTGTGCTCTTGTGACCACGCGAGACTCGTCTCAGCGGACACTTTTGCGGCTACGTCGCTACGAAACTGTCCGCCCGGCCGAGTCTCGGCGCAGCCCGCCGCAAGCCCCGCCACGCACGCGACGAAGGCCGCCGCCCCGAGGGGCAGCGGCCTTCGTGACCGAACGGTCGAGACTACGCGAGCTCGATCGTGGCGCCGGCGGCCTCGAGGGCCTCCTTCGCCTTGTCGGCCGTCTCCTTGTTGACACCCTCGAGGATCTTGGCGTCGGCGGTCTCGACGAGCGCCTTGGCCTCACCGAGGCCGAGCGACGTCAGGCCACGGACCTCCTTGATGACCTGGATCTTCTTGTCACCAGCGGACTTGAGGACGACGTCGAACTCCGACTTCTCCTCAGCGGCCTCGGCCGGGGCGCCGGCGGCGGCCGGAGCGGCAGCGGCGACCGGGGCGGCCGCGGTGACCTCGAAGACCTCTTCGAACTTCTTCACGAAGTCCGAGAGCTCGATGAGCGTGAGCTCCTTGAAGGCCTCGATGAGCTCGTCCTGCGAAAGCTTCGCCATGATTTTCTCCTACTACTAGCTAGATCGTGTGGTTGTGGAACGCGAGCCTGATCAGGCCGCGGACTCCTGCTTCTCGCGAAGGGCGTCCACGGTGCGGACGGCCTGCGAGAGGGGGGCCTGGAACAGGTACGCAGCACCGAACAGCGAGGCCTTGAAGGCGCCGGCGAGCTTGCCGAGCAGGACTTCACGGGACTCGAGGTCGGCGAGCTTGTCCACCTCGGTCGCGGAGAGCGGGTTACCGTCGAAGTAACCACCCTTCACCACGAGCTCGGGGTTCGCCTTGGCGAATGCACGCAGCGACTTCGCGACGGCGACGGTGTCACCGTGGACGAAGGCGAGAGCGGACGGACCGGCGAGCTCGTCGTCGAACGACGAGATGCCGGCGTTGTTCGCCGCGATCTTGGTCAGCGTGTTCTTCACCACGGCGTACGTGGCGTGCTCACGGATCGAGTTGCGGAGCTCCTTGAGCTGCGCGACCGTGAGACCGCGGTACTCGGTGAGCAGAACGGCGTTCGAGCTACGGAAGGACTCCGTGAGCTCGGCGACCGCAGCTTCCTTGTTCGCCATGGTTCTCCTTGGGGTTCTTGCCGGCAGCCCCAGGACTACACCACATGAAAAAAGCTCCGGCGCAGAGGCTCGGAGCTGCTCCCCCGCGAACGGAAGGAGAGGTTCGGAACACCTGCGCGGGCTGCCTCATGAGTGAGGACCTTCGTTCGCGCTGCGAGCAGCACGACAACCGGCGGTCTTTGGCTTCGAGAACTGTAGCACGGCACGACGGTCGCGACCAACCGTCGGACGGGACCGGGGTCGCCGACCAGTCGTCGGTCGCATCCCCGGACGCGGACGAGGAAGCGGACGCGGACGCGGACGACGCAGCAGGCGCAGCGGCCGCTGCCGACGCACCGCCAGCCGCGGCCGACGCCGCGCCGGCCGCCGGCCGCTCCGACGGCAGGTGCACCGTGAACACGGTGTCCCCCGGCTCGCTCGTCACGTCCACGGACCCGCCGTGCGCCTGCACGACCGCATCCACGATGGCGAGCCCGAGCCCCGTCGACCCCGCGGTGCGCGAGCGGGAGCTGTCGGCGCGGGCGAACCGCTCGAACAGCTTCGGCAGGAACTCTGGGTCGATGCCCTGCCCGGTGTCCCGCACGGTCAGGTCCACGCCGGTACCCGAGGCCGACGGCGCGAGCCCCACGGTGATGCGGGTGCCGTCCGGGGTGTGGGTGCGGGCGTTGGTGACGAGGTTGACGATCACCTGGTGCAGGCGCGCGGCGTCGCCCACCACCGTCACCGGGGTCGACGGGACGTCCACCTCGATCGGGTGGTCCGGCGATGCCGCGTGCGCGTCGTTCACCGCGTCGAGCACGAGCCCGGTGAGGTCCACGTCGTCGAACTGGATCTCGCGGCCCTCGTCGAGTCGGGCGAGCAGCAGCAGGTCCTCGACCATGCTCGTCATGCGCTTCGACTCGGACTCGATCCGGCTCATCGCGTACACGACGTCCTTCGGCAGGTCCGCACCCATCCGACGGGTGAGCTCGGCGTACCCGCGCACCGATGCCAGGGGCGTCCGGAGTTCGTGCGACGCGTCGGCGACGAACTGGCGGACCTTCTGCTCGGAGCGCTCGCGGGCCTGCATGGCGCCGGCGATGTGGCCGAGCATCCGGTTGAAGGCGCTGCCGACGCGGCCGACCTCGGTGCGGGGGTCGGTGTCGGGCACGCGGACGTCCTGCAGGGCGTCGCTGCGCTCGAGTGGCATGCGGGCGACGGTCGAGGCGGTCTCGGCGACCCGTTCGAGCGGCCGCAAGGACCGGCGGACGACGACCGCGGCGACGACGGACGCGGCGACGAGCGCTGCCGCGACGACGATGATCACGACGAGCAGCAGCGACCGGACGCTCTCGTACACGGGCGACATCGGGAGTCCGACCACGAGGACGGCGTTGCCGAGCACCGGGTTGTCGACCTGCACGGCGGCCACGCGGTAGCGGCCGAGCGATCCGCCGAGGTCCATCGTGGCCGGGTCGACGCCGACCTTGACGTTGCCCAGGCGGTCGAGCTGCGTCGTCGTGAGCTGCAGCCGCGAGCTGTTGTCGGTCAGGACGATCCCGCCCGCGCCGCCACCGGAGAAGTAGTACGCGGTGAGGGTGCCGGCCGCCTGGCCGAGGGGTTGCAGGGCGTCGTCGTTCGGGCGCTGCCCGTTCGGGTTCTGCTGTCCCTCGCCGAACTTCGTGCTCGCACGGTCGGTCGCCTTCGAGAGCTGGCTGTCGATCGTGCCCGTCTGGATGGACGCGAGCGCGATGATGCTCCCGGCACCGATGACCGCGCTGACGGCGACGACGAGCGCGACGATGCTCAGGACGAGCCGACGACGGAGGGTCACTGCACCGACCTCAGGACGTGGGCTTGATGACGTACCCGACGCCGCGCACGGTGTGGATCATCGGGGTCTCGCCCGCGTCGATCTTCTTGCGCAGGTAGGAGATGTAGATCTCGACGACGGAGGACTTGCCCCCGAAGTCGTAGGACCACACGCGGTCGAGGATCTGCGCCTTCGACAGCACGCGGCGCGGGTTGCGCATCAGGAAGCGGAGGAGCTCGAACTCGGTCGCGGTCAGCTCGATCGGCCGACCGGCGCGGGACACCTCGTACGACTCCTCGTCGAGCACCAGGTCGCCCACGACGATGCGCGAGTCGCCGGCCTCGGAGATCGAGATCTGGGAGCGACGGATGAGCCCGCGGAGCCTCGCCACGACCTCTTCGAGGGAGAAGGGCTTCGTGACGTAGTCGTCGCCGCCCGCGGTGAGACCGGTGACGCGGTCCTCCACGGAGTCCTTGGCGGTGAGGAACAGCACGGGGGTGTCGTCGTTGTTCTGCCGCAGCCGGCTGAGCACCTGCAGACCGTCGAGGTCCGGCATCATCACGTCGAGCACCATCGCGTCCGGCTTCCACTCGCGCGCCGTGCTCAGTGCGTCCTGGCCGCCGTTCGCGCTCTTGACGTCCCAGCCCTCGTAGCGGAGCGCCATGGACAGGAGGTCGGTGAGGCTGGCCTCGTCGTCGACGACGAGGATGCGCAACGGTGTTCCGTCGGCACGCGTGAGGCGCGGGGCTGCTGCAGGCTGGGAGATGGTCACGACTTCGAGTATCGAGAGTTTCCTATGAGCGGTCTGTGGAGCGCCCCTCGGCGCTCTGTGGATTCCCGAGCAGGCACTCGGCGTCCGCTCCGTACCGTGAGCGCCATGCTCCGATCCTCGGCCTGGCCGGCCTCCGCCCGATCCGTCGACACCGCGCGCATCGAGGAGTCCGCCCGGATCGCAGGCGGTCCCGGGAGGCGCGGCGCGACCCCGGCGGACCGGCTCGCGTTCGCCCGGTCGGTCGCCGCCACGGCCCCGCTGCTGTCCGCGGGGACGGCCGGTGGCTCCTTCGCCGCTCTGGCTGCCGTCGCGGCCGCGGACGTCGCCCTCGCGCGCACGGTCGAGCCGCACCTCGACGCGCTCGGCATCCTCGCGCAGGCCGGGGTGGACGCTCCGGAGGGTTCGACGTGGGGCGTGTTCGCCGCCGAGGGCCCGGGGCTGCGGCTCACGGCGACGTCGGGCGGCTCGGACGGCTCGTTCGCGCTCGACGGCACGAAGCCGTGGTGCTCCCTCGCGTCGAGCCTCTCGAACGGGCTCGTCACCGCCCACGTCGGGGACGACCGGCAGCTGTTCGCGGTGGACCTCCGGCAGGACGGTGTGACGGTGCACGACGAGGCCTGGGTCGCCCGTGGCATGCCGGACGTGCCGAGCGGCCCGGTCGACTTCGCCGGGGTGCACGCGACGCCCGTCGGCGCTCCCGGCTGGTACCTCACGCGTCCGGGGTTCGCCTGGGGCGGGATCGGTGTCGCGGCGTGCTGGTGGGGTGGCGCGGTCGGACTCGCCCGGGTCCTCCGCTCCCTGGTGGTGTCCCGGCCCGAGTCCGAGCTGCTGCAGGCCGCCCTCGGCGCGACGGTCGCCGACCTCGCCGACGCCGAGGACGCCCTCGCCGACGCCGCGGCCCGGATCGACGGCGCGGGCACCGACTCCGGCGCCGCGTCCGCCCCGGACTCCGACGACGACTGGTCGCTGCTCGCCCAGGTCGTGCGCTCCCGGGTCCGCCGGGCCGTCGACGCCGTCCGGGAGCGGGTCGTGCGGACGATCGGCCCCGCTCCCCTGACCTCGGACCCGGCGGTCGCCGCGCGCGTCGCCGACCTCGAGCTCTACGTGCTGCAGGACCACGGCGAGCGGGACCTCGCCCGCACCGGCCGCATCGTCGTCGAGCGCGGCGGTGTCGCGTGGTGAGCTTCGACCACCGCGAGCCGGGCACCGACCCCGCCGACTGGACGCCCTTCCTGCGGTCGGTGCCCTCGCTGCCGGTGCGGCTCGACGGGGTCGCCGCGGTCGTGGTCGTCGCGCCGCACCCCGACGACGAGACCCTCGGCGCCGGCGGGCTGATCGCGTCCGCCGCGGACGCCGGTGTCCCCGTGCACGTGCTGCTCGTGTCCCGCGGCGAGGGCTCGCACCCGGACTCGCCGAGCACCTCCCCCGAGCGACTCCGGGTGATCCGGGACGCCGAGTTCCGGGCGGCGCTGGCTGCACTCGCCCCCGCGGCGAGCGCGACGGTCCTGGACGTCCCGGACGGTGGGCTCCGCGAGCACCCGGACGTGCTCCGGGCGGCGCTCACCGAGCGGGTCGGGGTCGGGCCGGTCGACGGTCCCGTGCTGGTCGTCGCGCCGTGGCGTGGGGACGGGCACCGGGACCACCGCATCGCGGGCGAGGTCGCCGCGGACGTCGTCGCGGGCACTCCGGGAGCGGAGCTGCTCGAGTACCCGATCTGGGCGTGGCACTGGGACGCCCCATCCGACCCCGCGGCGCCCTGGGACCGGGCCCGGTCGCTGGCGCTGTCGTCGGCGGTCCTGGACCGGAAGCGCGCCGCACTCGACGCCTACCCCTCGCAGACCCGGCCGCTCTCGCCGGCCCCGGGCGACGAGGCGATCGTCGACGCCCGGCACGCCGCGCACCACCTGCGGCCGACCGAGTGGTTCTTCGCCGTGTCCGCGGTGCAGTCGTCCCGCTCCCGGGAGTCCTTCGACGCCCACTACGAGCGGAAGCCGGAGGGCTGGGACTTCGAGGGCTCCTGGTACGAACGGCGGAAGCGTGCCGTGACCCTGGCGGCGCTCCCCCGCGAGCGGTACCGGTCCGCGCTCGAGCTCGGCTGCGCGACGGGGGTGCTGACGGCCGCGTTGACCGAGCGCGCCGACGCCGTGCTCGGGACCGACATCGCCGCGGCACCACTGGAACGTGCCCGGCTGCGTGCGCCGGCCGCCCGGTTCGTCCAGGCCGAGCTGCCGTCGGAGTGGCCGGACGGTCGATGGGACCTCGTCTTGTTTTCCGAGGTCGGGTACTACCTGTCGCCGGCGGACCTCGACGCCACGATCGACCGGGCGCTCGGTTCCCTCGACGACGACGGTGTCCTCGTCGCCTGTCACTGGCGGCACCCCGACGACGACGCCGTGACCTCGGGTGACGTCGTGGACGCCCGCATCGCCGAGCGGTGGCCGCGGCCCGCGCTCGTCCGGCACGTCGAGGAGGACTTCGTCCTGAGCGTCTTCCCCGGTCCGTCGGTGGTCTCCGTCGCGACGACGGAAGGGCTGACCCCGTGACGCTCCCCGCACGCGTCGACGTCGTCGTGCCGGCGCACGACGAGGAGGACGGCATCGGCGGCTGCGTCGAGGCCCTCGCCGACGCGGTCCGGGTCCTGCGGCGAGCGCACCCCACCGTCGAGGTGTCGGTCGTGGTCGTCCTGGACGGGTGCACGGACCGGACGGCGTTCGTCCTCCGGTCGGCGGCGGCCGCGGACCCGCTCTGGACCGAGGTCCCCCTCGAGGTCGTCGAGACCGCGCACCTCGGCGTCGGACGAGCACGGGCCGTCGGGACCACCCGTGCCCTCGCGACGGGACCGGAGCCGTCCGAGCGGTGGACGGCCCACACGGACGCCGACTCCCGCGTCGACCCGGGCTGGCTCGTGCAGCAGGTCGAGGCCCACGCCGACGGCGCGCACGTCCTGGTGGGGGCCGTGGTGCCGGACCCGGACGACCTCGACCCCGTGGTCCTCGCCCGGTGGACGCACGCGCACCCGCCGGGGTCGACGCTCGGCCACGTGCACGGTGCGAACCTCGGGCTGCGGGGGGACGTGTGCCTGGCGATCGGCGGCTTCGACCCGGTGCCCGAGCACGAGGACGTCCGGCTCGTCGAGCGTGCACGAGCCCTCGGGTTCGACGTGCGCGCGACGACGGACCTCCCCGTGGTGACGAGCGGCCGGTTCGACGGTCGGACACCGGGCGGCTACGCCGAGCACCTCCGCCGGACGTACGGCGACGCCAGCTGAGGCTTCATCGGAAGTTCTTGGGATCCCGCAGCGCCGCTCATCGACTGCCTCCCTACGGTCTCCTCGACCCCAACACCGAGGAGAACCATGTTCCTGACCTACCTCAGGCGCGAACTCACGAACCGCAAGAAGCAGACCGTCATCATCGCGATCGGCATGGCGCTCGCCATCGCCCTCGTGGTCATCGTGTCCTCGATCGCGGGCGGCGTGAAGGCCGCGCAGGCGAGCGTGCTGCAGTCCGTCTACGGCGTCGGTACCGACATCACCGTGACGAAGACCGAGACCCCGACCGGCTCCGCCACCGGGCGTCCGAGCTTCGACTTCGGCAGCCAGGGCAGCTCCGGCAGCGGCAGTGGGTCGACCGACCTCTCGCAGTCCCGGCTCGCCGTCTCCCGCGGGTCCAGCACGCTCAGCGCGTCGGACGTGCAGACCGTCACGAGCACGAGCGGGGTGAAGGCCGCGACCGGTGTCCTGACCCTCGAGAACAGCACGTTCTCGGGCCAGGTGCAGCAGCAGTCGGACAGCAGCAGCAGCTCGAGCGACAGCAGCGGCACCGGGACCCAGCAGGGTCCGCCGAGCGGCGGCGAGGGCGGCGGCGGCTTCGGCGGCGGATCGTTCAGCGTCGACTCGTTCACCGTCACGGGCATCCCGGTGTCCGGTGACACCGTCGGGCCGCTGACGAGCACCGAGCTCACGAAGGGTCGCGCGTTCACGTCGGCGGACGCGGGCAAGGACGTCGTCGTGCTCGACGCCGCCTACGCGAAGAGCGAGTCGAAGGCTGTCGGCGACACCGTCTCCATCGGTGGGAAGGACTTCTCGGTCATCGGCATCGTGTCGTCCACCGGCTCGTCGTCGACCACCGGTTCGAACACGTACATCCCACTGGACACCGCGCAGGCACTGGCGGACCTGGACGGCAAGGTCACCTCGATCTACGTCTCGGCGTCGTCCTCGTCGGACGTCGGCACGATCAAGTCCGCCCTGCAGAAGCAGCTCACCAGCGCCACCGTCTCGACCGAGGCCGACCTCGCGTCGAGCGTCTCCGGCTCGCTGAGCACCGCCTCGAGCCTCGTCTCGAACCTCGGCACCTGGCTGTCGATCGTCGTCCTCGCGGCGGCGTTCCTCATCGCCATCCTCTTCACGATCTCCGGCGTCACCCGACGCACGCGGGAGTTCGGCACCCTCAAGGCGATCGGCTGGTCGAACGGCCGCATCACGCGCCAGGTCGCCGGCGAGTCCCTCGTGCAGGGCATCATCGGCGGCGTGATCGGTGCGGCCGCTGGACTCATCGGCATCCTCGTCGTGAACGTCATCTCCCCGACGATCTCGGCGAGCGCCTCGTCCACGACGAACCGCGGCGGCATGGGCGGCGGCGGGATGCCCGGCGGCGCGGCGACGGCGGCGGCCGGCAGCGGCACGACCGGTGGCGCCCCCGCCGGTGGGTTCGGCGGTGGCGGTGCGAGCACGGCCTCGACGACCGACGTCGTCCTGCACGCCCCCGTCACCGTCGAGGTGATCCTGCTCGCGATCGGCCTCGCCGTGCTCGGCGGCCTCATCGCCGGCGCACTCGGCGGCTGGCGGGCGAGCAGGCTCCGTCCGGCCGAGGCCCTGCGGAGCGTGGCCTGATGCCCGGGCCGACCACCGGCGCGACCCCCGTCGTCGCCGGCCCCGACAGCACCGCATCGACACCGGAACCGACAGGAGCCCCCGTGACCAGCATCGACACCGCGCCCTCCGCTGCGGAGGCGAGCCGCGCCTCCAGGCCGATCTACGCCCTGAAGAACGTGAGCAAGACGTACAAGCAGAAGAACCGGACCGTCACCGCGCTGACGAACGTCGACCTGACCATCCCGCAGGGGCAGCTCGTCGCGATCCAGGGGCCGACCGGCGGCGGCAAGTCGACCCTGCTGCAGATGCTCGGCGCGCTCGACCGTCCGAGCGCCGGCAGCGTGCTCCTCGGTGACCAGGACGTGGCGAAGCTCGGGGACGGGGCGCTGACGAACCTGCGGGCGACCGAGATCGGGTTCGTCTTCCAGAGCTTCAACCTCATCCCGACGTTGACGGCGCTGGAGAACGTCGAGACCGCGTTCGCCGGATCCCTCGCGAACCGGTCGCGGTCGGAGATCCGCGACCGTGCGACCGCGGCGCTCCGGGAGGTCGGCCTCGGCGAACGGCTCGACCACCTGCCCGCGGAGCTGTCCGGCGGGCAGCAGCAGCGCGTGGCCATCGCGCGGGCGCTGGTCAAGAACCCGAGCGTGCTGCTGGCGGACGAGCCGACCGGTGCGCTCGACGAGGCGACCCGTGACGAGATCATGGGCCTCATCGAGAAGCAGTGGAAGGAGCGCGGGCTCACCGTGGTCATCGTCACGCACGACTCGTGGGTGGCGAAGCGGGCCGAGCGCCGCCTGCACATCAAGCAGGGCCAGGTGCGCGAGGTGTAGGCGGGGCGGTCGGCCGCCCGTGCCGAGGCTCGGCCACGCGGACACTTTCGTGGCACTCGGCCCACGAAAGTGTCCGCGGCAGCGAGTCTCGCGCCCCTCAGCCGCCCGCCGGGTAGTCGCAGTACGCGAACCAGCGCGAGTCCGGCGACCACGGCGGCACGTTCACGGTCCCCTGCCCGCCCTCGAGCGTGACGAGGGTCTCCGGCTGGACGGCGATCCGGGCGCCGCGCACGAGCGAGCCGGGCAGGAGGCGGAGCTCCACGCGGTGGTCAGCGGGGTGGCCCTGCACGCCGGGCTCGTACGACAGGTAGAGCAGGTGGGCACCGTCCGGCGAGACGTGCGGGAACCAGTTCACCCGGTCGTCGTTCGTGATCCGGACCGGGTCGGTCGCCCCGGGCCAGAGGGCGACGAGCTGCGCAGTGCCCGGCGTGAACCGCTCCGAGTTCCACACGAGCATCTCGCCCGCGAACGAGACGCCGTCGTCGGGGTGCTCGTCGCGGGTCAGGAACGTCGGGTCCCCGGTGGCCGGGTCGACGAGGGCGACGTCGGTGGTCCAGACGCCCTCCTCGGTGCGCTCCCCGACGATCGCCGCGAGGGTCTCGCCGTCGGGCGCGATGCCGTGCAGGTAGAACTTCCGGACGACCGGCAGCGCGGTGGTGACGTCGGTGAGGGTCGCCGCCGCTCCCCCGGCCGGCACCGGCACCCGGTACAGGTCCCCGTCGCGGGCGCTCACCACGACGGAGTTGCCCGAGGGGTCGAGCACGTGGTCGTTGTTGATCTCGGGGACGCCGGGCATCGGGACGCGCACGAGGGCGGTCTCGTCGAGCACGGCGTCGCCGTCGGCAGGGGGCCGCAGCAGCCAGAGGTCGCCGTTCCCGTTCAGCACGAGGGTGCCGTCGGGCAGCACGTTCGGCGCCTCGACGAGCACCGAGCTCGACTCGAACACGAGCCTGCTCGTCCGGCTCTCGACGTCGTACACGTGCACCCGGCTGGTCTGTCCCGGCAGCAGTTGCCGCCCGCGTGGCTCGCTCATGGTCCCATCCTGTCCGGATTCCGTCCGCCGAGTCTCGCCCCGGCGGACACCTTCGTGGCCTCGCGGACGCGAAAGCGTCCGCCCGGCCGAGTCTCGCTGCCGGCGCACGCACCCGCGCACCAGCGCACGCACGGACGGGAGGCGCGGTGCGGGTCGGACCCGCACCGCGCCTCCCGTCAGGCGGTCCCCCCTACTTCACCGCACCGGCCGTCAGGCCGGCCACGAACTGCCGCTGCACGATGAGGAACGCGATCACGACCGGGATCGAGACGACGAGGGACGCCGCCATGATCTGGTTCCAGTACACGTTCGTCTGCGTGGAGTACTGCTGCAGACCGACGGCCAGCGTCTGCCCGTCGCCGTTCGTCATGACCGAGGCGAAGAGCACCTCACCCCATGCCGTCATGAACGAGTAGATGCCGACCGCGACCAGACCCGGACGCGCCGAGGGCAGGATGACCCGGAACAGGGCACCCATCGGGCCGGAGCCGTCGACCATCGCGGCCTCGTCGAGTTCACGCGGGATGGTCTCGAAGTAGCCCGCGAGCATCCAGATCGAGAACGGGAGCGTGAACGTCAGGTAGGTGATGATCAGGCCGGTCCAGCTGCCGACGAGCTGGATGCCGAGCGCGTTCCCGAGGTTCGTGAAGATGAGGAACAGCGGGAGCAGGAACAGCACACCGGGGAACATCTGGGTGGAGAGCACCGCGGTGGTGAAGGTGCTCTTGCCCTTGAAGTTCCAGCGCGAGACACCGTAGGCGGCGAAGGTCGCGATGATCAGCGAAAACACCGTCGCGACCGTGCAGACCACGAGCGAGTTGATGAAGTACTTGCCGAGCGGGACCGTCGACCACATGTCGATGAACGGCTGGATGGTGATGTTCGTCGGGATCCACGTGAAGTCGTTCTGCACGTCACCGAGCGGCTTGATGGCCGTCGTGATCATCACGTAGAGCGGGACGACCGTGAACAGGGTCAGGACGACCAGGGTCACGACCTTGAAGGACTTGGCGCCGAATGTCTCACGCACGGACGGACCTCCGGTTGGTCACGGCGAGGTAGATGCCGGTGACGATGAGCAGGAAGATGAGGAGCAGGACGCTCATCGCGGCACCGGAGCCGAAGTTCCAGGTGATGAAGGACGCGTTGTAGATGTGGAAGCTCAGCAGGTCCGCCGCCGGGGGCTGGGCGGTCGAACCGAACAGCACGAACGGTGTGTTGAAGTCGTTGAACGTCCAGAGGAACATCACGAGCACGAGCGTCACGTTGACCGGGCGCACCATCGGCAGCGTGATCGAGCGCCACTGCCGGAAGGGCTTCGCGCCGTCGACCGAGGCGGCCTCGTACACGTCGTTCGGCACGGACTGCAGGCCGGCCATGAGCATGAGGAACGCGAACGGCCAGGTCTTCCAGATCGCCACGACGACGACCGAGACGAAGGCGTTCGAGCCGATCAGCCAGAACGGCCCGGTGCCGTTGAACAGGTGCAGCTGGTCCACGAGGATGTGGTTGATCGCACCCGAGTCACGCTGGAACATGAACTTCCAGGTGATGATGCCGGCGTACATCGGCAGCGCGTACGGCACGAGGAAGAGCGTGCGGAACAGACCGCGCCCCTTGAACGGCTTCTGCAGCGCGACCGCGGCGGCCATGCCGAAGGTCCACGAGAGCCCGACCACGAGGACCGTGAAGCCGCACGTGATGAGGAACGAGTTCAGGACGCCCTTGCCGATCGCCTGGTCGAAGTCGATGACGACCGAGTAGTTGCGCAGCCCCGCGAACGGTGCGGCACCCCAGTTGGCGATGAAGTACTTGGTGAGCTGGATGAACGAGATCCAGATGCCGGTGAGCATCGGCACGATGTGGATCAGCAGCTCGAAGAGGATGGCGGGCGCGACGAGCGCGTAGGGCAGCCAGTGTCCCTTGCGCTTCCGACCGGGCGGACGGCCCGACGTGGTCGGGCCCTTCGTGTGGGTCAGGTCGATGCGCTCGGAGTCGGGCAGGACCGAGGTGGACATGAGCGGGGGCCTTTCGGCAGGAGGGGGATCGGGTGCTTCGCGCGGACCGTGGCAGCGGTCGGGAGGCGCGGCATGCGTGAGCCGATCGGCTCACCCCCGGCGTGTGGCCGGGTGCGGAACCGCAGGTCGTGGGCTCGACGTGGGTGGGGCCGTGGACCTGAGGGGTGGAGGCCCGGGGCGCGTCCTTGCGGACGCGACCCGGGCCTCCTGGGCGGATCAACCAGCGGCCTGGGACACCTGGTCCTGGGCGGTCTGGAGCGCCGACTTGATGTCGCTGTCCGAGACGGTGGAACCGGTCGCGATCTTGGCGAACATGTCGTTCATCGCCTTGCCGACCGTGGACTCGAACTGGTCCTCGGCGGGCACCAGCGGGAGCGGCTTCGCCTTGTTGTTGTAGATGTCGAGGAACGTCTTCGTCTGCTCGTCGGTGACCGAGTCAGCAGCCGCGGCGAGCACCGGCAGCGCCGAGTACGGCTTGTCGAGCGTCGTCTGCGTGTCCGCGCTCGTCATGTACTTGACGAACTTGAGCGCGCCGTCCTTGTTCTTCGTGTTCTTGAAGATCGACAGGTTGATGCCGGCCGGGAAGGACGCGATGTCCTGACCGTCAGCGGTGGTCGGGAACGGCACGACGCCGAACTCGTCCGTCGTCATGCCCTGCGACGTGATGGTCGCGTTCGCGTTGTTCTGCGTGAGCATCATCGCGGCCTTGCCGTTCGCGAAGTCCGAGACGGCCTGGGTGCCGTTGTCGTACTGCGCGTTCGACGGGTTGACGACCTTGTCGGACTGCATCAGGTCGAGGTAGCGCTTGATGCCGTCGACGTTCGCCTTCTGGGTGAAGGTCGGCTTGCCGTCCTTGTCGAACCACTCGCCGCCGTTCTGGGCGGAGGTGATGAACGCGAAGTGCGAGTTCTCGGTGTACGAGCCACCGGCGATGGTGAAGCCGTACTTGTCACCCGAGGTGAGCTTCTTCGCGTCGGCGGTGAGGTCCTCCCACGTGGTCGGCGCTTCGATGCCGGCGTCGGAGAACATCTTCTTGTTGTAGTACAGGCCGTAGGCGAGGCCGTAGAGCGGGACGCTCGTGACGGTCTTGCCGGGCGCGCCACCGGTCGAGAGCGCGACCTTGCCGAACTTGTCGGACCCGCCGATCGCCTTCATCTCCGAGTCACCGAACTCCTGGAAGGCGCCGGTGGCCTGGAGCGAGGTCGCCCAGGTGTTGCCGATGTTGACGACGTCCGGGCCCTGGCCCGAGGTGACGGCGGTCTGGATCTTGTTCTGCAGGTCGTTCCAGCCGATGACCTGGAGGTCGACCTTGATCCCGGTCTCCTTGGTGAACTTCTTGAGGACGGGGGTCAGCACCTCCTTGTCGTTCTGGAGCGACGTGCCCTGGTTGGACGCCCAGTAGGTGAGCGTCTTGGAGTCGCCGGACGAACCGGAGCCTCCGGAGGAGCAGGCTGCGAGGCCGGTCACGGTGAGTGCCGCGGCCGCGGTGATGGCCAGTGCGCGGATGGCAGTGCGCATGACTCTCTACTTTCTCGTCGTTGAGATGGTGCAGGGGGTGGTACTGGTCGTGCTGTCGGGTGCTGCTGTGTGTGCGGTGCCGCTCCGGCCGGTCAGGCCAGGGTCGACGCCGCGGGGTCCCAGCCCTCGGGGAGGGTCGGGGAGGGTGCGACGGTGCTCTCCACGAGCACCGCCTCACCACGTTCGGCTGCCTCGGCGATGGAGACCATCACGTCGAGGACGTGGAAGGCGAGGGCACCGGGGACCCGGTTCTCCTCTCCTGCACGGAGCGAGCGGGCCAGGTCGACCACGCCGGTGCCGCGCGAGTAGGTGGAACCCACGGCGGGGATCGTCTCGGGTTCCTCGGAACCGAGTGCGTACAGCTCGGTGTCGCCGTCGAAGTTGTTCGGGTCGGGGAACACGACCGTGCCGGTCTCGCCCGCGATCTCGACGAAGCCGGTGCGGCCGCGGTCGGACTCGAACGAGAAGACGCTCTGCGCGCTGCCGCCGTTCTCGAACTCGATGAGGGCCGAGTGGTTCGTCGGGACCTCGACCGGGAACTCGGTGCCCGCCTTCGGGCCGGAGCCGATGGTGCGGGTCGCGCGGGACTTCGACGCGGTCGCGGTGACCTTCTTCACGGGGCCGAACGCCTGCACGAGGGTCGTGATGTAGTACGGGCCGATGTCGAACAGCGGGCCGGCGCCGTACGCGAAGAGGAACTCGGGGCTCGGGTGCCACGACTCCGGGCCGGGGCTCTGGAAGAGCGTCAGGCCGTTGAGCGGGGTGCCGATGCGACCATCGCGGATGGTGCGCAGCGCGGTCTGGAGCCCGGCGCCGAGGAACGTGTCCGGGGCGACGCTGACGGTCTTGCCGGCGGCACGGGCGGCATCGCGCAGTTCGGCGGCGCTCGCACGGTCGAGGGCGTAGGGCTTCTCGCCCCAGACGTGCTTGCCGGCGGCGAGGGCCTGCAGGGCGACCTCGACGTGGGCGGCCGGGATCGTCAGGTTGACGACGATCTCGATGTCGTCGTTCGCGAGGAGCTCCTCGACCGTGCCGGAACCGGCGACGCCCCACTTCTCCGCCTGGGCCGCTGCGCGGGGCAGGTCGATGTCGGCGATGAAGTGCACGGTCACGTCGGGGAAGACCGTGAGGTTCGAGAGGTACTGGTCGGAGATGACCCCGGCGCCGATGACGCCGACGCCGACCGGGCCGGTGCGGGTGGTCTCGGTGGCGTCGACCTGCGTGTCGGTCGCGGTGGTGGTGTCGGTCATGCGCGGGCCCCCTCGAGGAACGTGTAGGAGTCGGTGACGGCCTGGAAGACGTCGCCCTCGTGGTCGTCGAGCTCGACGACGTGCAGCGCGTCCGGCGCCGCGGCGATGATCTCGCGGATCGGCATGACACCGTTGCCCACGGCGACCTGCTTCTTGTCGTCGTGCGAACCGTCGCCGTCCTTGACGTGCAGGAACTGGACCTTGTCGCCGTACTTGCCGATGATCGCCACCGGGTCGTCGCCGCCGACCTTCACCCAGTAGGTGTCGAGTTCGAGCACGACGTCGTCGGAGAGCGCGTCGGCGAAGACCTCGTAGGCGGAGACGCCGTCGATGCGGTTCGAGAACTCGAACGCGTGGTTGTGGTAGCCGAGAGTGAGACCGTGGTCCGCTGCGCGCGGCGCGAGGGCGCTCAGCTCGCGGGCGATGGCCTCGACGTCCTCGCGGGTGGTCCAGCGGGCCTCGTCGATGTGCGGGTCGATCAGGGTCGTGAGGCCGACGGTGACGCTCGCGTGGAAGATCTGCTCGAGGTCCTGCTCGCCGGCGTCGAGGAGCCGGGCGTGACCGCTCGGGCTCTGCAGTCCGGCCGCGGCGAGGGCATCGCGCAGCGCCTCGGCACGGTCGACGAAGCCGAAGGCCTCGACGTTCGTGTAGCCGATGTCGGCGATGCGCTGCAGCGTGCCGGGCAGATCGGCAGCGAGGGCGTCGCGGACTGTGTAGAGCTGGACCGAGAGCGGTTGGGTCACCAGGGGTTCTCCTCGTCGAGATGGTGTGGTCGACGTCGACCGAGCGTCACACTATGACCACTTTTGTCGGCGGTCAAGCAGAAGTTCGTGGTTCTTCGACGAACTTCGTTGCGTGGCGCGTTCGATGTGTGCTTCACTCCCCCACATGGTCGACTTGAACCGGACGGCAGCGTCGCCTCCGGTCGGGACGAGCGAGCTCTTCCAGATCCTCCGCGACGGCGTGCCGCGGACCCGGGCCGAGCTCGCCAGCCTGACGGGACTCGCGCGCTCCACGATCGGCGTGCGCCTCGATGCCCTCATCGAGGTCGGGCTCGTCGGACCCGTGGACACCGCGGCGTCCACGGGCGGACGCCCGCCTGCGCAGGTGGCGTTGATGCCCCGCGCACGCCTGGTCATCGCCGCCGACCTCGGGGCCTCGCACGGCCGCGTCGCCGTCACCGACCTCGTCGCCGAGCCGCTCGCCACCCGCGAGGCACGCATCGACATCGCTGCCGGCCCGGTCCCCACCCTGACGTGGCTCGTCGAGACGATCGACGCGCTCCTCGACGAGGTCGGCCGCGCCCGGGACGACGTCATCGCGATCGGCATCGGCGTCCCGGGGCCGGTCGAGTTCTCCACCGGACGCCCCGCGAACCCGCCGATCATGCCGGGCTGGGACGGCTTCGACGTGCCCGGATGGCTGCGCGCGCACATCGCCGCCCACGTCCTGCTCGACAACGACGTGAACATCGCGGCCCTCGGGGAGCGCGAGCACGGCTGGCCCGGCGTCGACCACCTGCTCTTCGTCAAGGTCGCCACCGGCATCGGCTCCGGGATCGTCTCGGACGGCGAGCTCCAGCGCGGCGCGCAGGGCACCGCGGGTGACATCGGTCACGTCCGGGTCTCGAGCGCCGGCGACGTGCCGTGCCACTGCGGGAACACCGGGTGCCTCGAGGCCGTCGCCTCCGGTCCGGCGATCGCCCGACGACTCCGCGCGAAGGGGCACGACGTGCACTCCAGCGCGGACGTCCTCGAACTCGTCAACCGGTCGGACCTCGACGCCATCCAGGCGGTGCGCCAGGCCGGACGTGACATCGGCGAGGTCCTCGCCACGTGCGTCTCGCTCATGAACCCGTCGGTCATCGCGCTCGGCGGATCGATCACCCAGGCCGGGGAGCACCTCCTCGCCGGGGTCCGCGAGGTCGTCTACTCCCGCTCCATGCCCCTCGCCACGGAGCACCTGGTGATCGCGCAGTCGCGGGCGGGGTCGCTCGCGGCGCTCCAGGGAGCGGCGGCGCTCGCCATCGGGTACGCGCTCTCCCCCGCGGGGGTCGACGAGCTGGTGACGTTCGCCGAGGGGCGCCAGCTGGTCTCCTGACCGGTGCGTCGCGTCCGTGCGTCCGCCGGTGCGTCTGCCGGTGCGTCGCGTCCGTGCGTCCGCCGGTGCGTCGGTTTCGTCTCGTCGGTGCGTGGGGAGAGAATCGACGGGTGACGATCGTGCAGCCCACCCTGTGGGGCGACCTGGACCCCGGCCTGGAGGCGCAACCCGCCCCCGGCACGCCGGTGTCGGTCGCATCCGTGGCCGGCTCCACGGCATCGGGCCCCGTCGTCCACGACGCGTTCACCGCGCTCCGCGGGCACACCGAGCGCATCGTCGCGCACTCGTCCGACCGCGTCGCGTGGCTCCGCGCCCGCGCCATGGGCATCACCGCCACCGACGTCGCCCGGCTCGCCTCCCTGCGTGCCGTCGACGCGGTCGTCACCGACAAGCGGTACGGGTCGCGGTTCTCCGGCAACTCGTACACGGAGCACGGCAAGGAACGCGAACCGGTCATCGCTGCCTGGGTCGCCGCGACGCACGGCATCCAGCCGTCCGCGCACCTCTTCCACGCCGCCACCAACCGCGCCCACCTCGCGACCCCGGACGGCGTCGGCGTCGACGGTTCGTCACGGGTCGTGCTCGCCGAGATCAAGACCACCGGCAAGGGCTGGCGGAGCATCCCCCGGCACTACCTCCGCCAGATCTGGTGGCAGCAGTACGTGCTCGGTGCCGACCGCACCCTGTTCGTCTGGGAACGCCACGACGGCTTCGTGCCGGTCGCCGACGAGCCCGAGTGCCGGTGGGTCGACCGCGACGACGACCAGATCCGCGGGCTGATCCAGCTCGCCGACCTCGTGCTCGACCGGCTGCGCGACTTCCGGAGCTAGACCTTCACGATCCGCAGACGACTCATCCCGATGACGAGCACGCCGAGCAGGACGATCGACACCGCCACCCCGAGGCAGTACAGCGCCACGACGCCGTAGCCCAGGTCGGGGTTCAGGAACGGGTACGGCACCCATCCGTCCGTCGCGCCGCGGACCAGCACCACGATCGTCCAGACGGCCGGGTAGACGAGGAACCACCACACGTGGCGGAGCAGCAGCTTCGACCGGTCGGAGAACAGCAGCCAGTCCAGCACCGCGTACGCGGGGAGGACCTTGTGCAGGATGTCGTTCGACCACTGCACGTTCGCCGACACGTCGACCCCCGTGAGCAGGGTGTTGTAGACGATCCCCGTCGTCGCGATGTACACCGTCGCCGCGCCGCGGAACAGACTCACGCGCAGGTCCCCGCGCTTCCGGCGGGCCGCGGCGACGAGGGTCACGGCGAAGGCCAACGCGATGATGATGTTCGACTGGATCGTGAAGTAGCCGAAGAAGTTCCACGGGTTGTAGCTCGGGAGCTTCGAGCTGACCAGCCACTGCCCGACGATGGCGGCCACGACGGCGATGACCGCGAGCAGCCGGAGCGAGTTCACGAGGGTGCGCACCAGGCCACGCTACCGGCACACAGCCCCGGGTACGCGAAAGGACCCGCACCGGGAGCGGTGCGGGTCCTTCACTGGGTCAGATGACTCAGATGCTGTTGACGTCGAGCGGGATGCCCGGGCCGAAGGTCGTCGAGACGGCGCCCTTCATGATGTAGCGGCCCTTCGAGGCGCTCGGCTTGAGGCGGTTGATCTCCTCGAGCGCGGTCGAGATGTTCTCGTCGAGCTGCTCCGGCGTGAACGAGGCCTTGCCGACGACGAAGTGCACGTTGGCGTGCTTGTCGACGCGGAACTCGATCTTGCCGCCCTTGATGTCGTTGACGGCCTGCGCCACGTTCGGGGTAACGGTGCCGGTCTTCGGGTTCGGCATGAGGCCACGCGGGCCGAGCACCTTACCGAGACGACCGACCTTGCCCATGAGCTCCGGCGTCGCGACGGCGGAGTCGAAGGCGGTGTAACCCTCGGCGACCTTCGCGATGAGCTCGTCGCCACCGACCTCGTCAGCGCCGGCGGCGATGGCGGCCTCAGCCGCTGCGCCGACCGCGAAGACGATGACGCGGGCGGTCTTGCCCGTGCCGTGCGGCAGGATGACCGTGCCACGGACCATCTGGTCCGCCTTGCGCGGGTCGACACCGAGCTTCAGGGCGACCTCGACGGTGGAGTCGGTCTTGGTGGAACCGGTCTCCTTCGCGAGGGCGACTGCCTCGGTGGGGGTGTAGAACTTGTCGGCCTCGATCTTCGCGGCCGCGGCCTGGTAGGCCTTGGACTTCTTCGCCATGGTGTTCTCCTTGGGAGCTACGTGGTTGACGAGCCGGCGCGGCTCTCCCACGGAAGGGTGTTCGGTTGTGTGCCTGAGCAGGTGGGGCTTACGCCTCGACCGTGATGCCCATCGAGCGAGCGGTGCCGGCGATGATCTTCGCGGCCTGCTCGATGTCGTTGGCGTTCAGGTCAGCCTGCTTGGTCTCGGCGATCTGACGGACCTGGTCCATCGAGATCTTCGCGACCTTGACCGTGTGCGGGGTCGCGGAACCCTTCTGCACACCCGCGGCCTTCTTGATCAGCTCTGCCGCCGGCGGGGTCTTGAGGACGAACGTGAACGAACGGTCCTCGTAGACGGTGATCTCGACCGGCACGACGTTGCCACGCTGCGACTCGGTCGCCGCGTTGTACGCCTTGCAGAACTCCATGATGTTGACGCCGTGCTGACCGAGCGCCGGACCGATCGGCGGGGCCGGGTTGGCGGCGCCCGCGTTGATCTGCAGCTTGATCAGGCCCGTGACCTTCTTCTTCGGTGCCATGACTTGTCTTCCTCCTGGAATCGAACGCACGGGGATCCGTGCACTCTCCCGCTGGCCCGGCCGTTCCGGACCGCGGTGAAGCCCCGCACGCACGAAGCGTGCGGGGCCAAACTCGTTGAGTCTACCCGATGATCGGGTTGGACTACAGCTTGGTGACCTGGTCGAAGCTGAGCTCGACCGGGGTCTCGCGCTCGAACAGCGAGACGAGGACCGTGAGCTTGCCGCTCTCCGGCTTGATCTCGGAGATCGACCCCGGGAGACCCGCGAACGAGCCTTCCTTGATGGTGATCGTCTCGCCGATCTCGAAGTCGACCTCGGCCGCCGGCTGGGACTGTGCGCCGCCGGAGCCCTTCGCGCCGCCCTTGGTCGGAGCGGCCTCGGCCACCTGGACCAGGGACTTCAGCATGCCGAACGCCTCGTCGAAGCGGAGCGGCGTCGGGTTGTGGGCGTTGCCGACGAAGCCGGTGACACCCGGGGTGTGCCGGACGACGGACCACGAGTCTTCGTTGAGGTCCATGCGGACGAGCACGTACGAGGGGATCCGGACGCGGGTGACCAGCTTGCGCTGCCCGTTCTTGATCTCGACGACGTCCTCCATCGGGACCTCGACCTGGTAGATGTAGTCCTCCATCGACATCGAGACCATGCGGTTCTCGATGTTCGACTTCACGCGGCGCTCGAAGCCCGCGTAGGAGTGGATGACGTACCACTTGCCCGGTTTCATCCGCAGCTCGGCCTTGAAGGCCTCGTACGGGTCGACCTCGGCCTCTTCTTCGGCTTCTTCAGCGTCGAGGGCCTCGTCGGCGGCGAGGGTCGCGTTGGCCTCGGCCGAGGTCTCCTCTTCCAGCTCGACCTCTTCTTCGTCCTCGACTGCCTCGACGGCGGCCTCGGCCTCGTCTGCGGTGTCGATCTCGAGCGCGTCGTCCACGACGGCGTCGGCCTCGGGGTCGCGCGACTCCGCCAGCGCGGTGAGCGCCTCGTCGATGCCGGCGTCGACGGTGCCGTCGTCGGGCTCGTCGCTCAGGCCGAGGGACTCGTCGTTCTCGTCCTCGATCTCGATGGCTCGCTCTTCGGCAGACTCGGCCGAACGCTCCTCGCCGGTCTCGACGTCGCCTTCCTGGTTCTCCTCGACTTCGGAGGACTGCTCGGCAGCCGTGGCGAGGTCGATGTCGTCGCGGGAGTTGTCAGACACTGTCGAATCTTTCCGTTCGGTGATGCGGATCGGGTTGGCGGGCGGATCGGTTCACGATCGGCGCCGTCTCGGGCGACCGTACTCCTGTCCGCGAGCGGTCAGGACAGCCGGCGTCCGGCTCAGGCCGTCGGCCCGTTGCCGAACACGTACCCGACGCCGAGTCCGAACACGAAGTCGAGGACCGACACCAGGATCATCACCACGACGACGAAGACCAGGACGACGCCCGTGTAGCTGAAGAGCTCCTTGCGGGTCGGCGTGACCACCTTGCGGAGCTCGCCGAGGACCTGACGGATGAAGAGCACGATGGCAGCGAACGGACCACGGCGCTCGGCCCGGTCCTGCTTCGCCTTGGCGACGACGTCATCCGCCGTCGTCTCCATGTCTTTGCTCGCCAACTTCTACCCTTCCAGATGTGCAGGGCGGACAGGACTCGAACCTGCAACCTGCGGTTTTGGAGACCGCTGCTCTACCAATTGAGCCACCGCCCTTCGGACACGGTTCGTCACCGATCCGTGTTCCGGTGGTCGAGTGTACGGGAGTCCGTCACACGGTGTCCACTTGACGGATGCTCCGGCGTGCCGCGCCGGTAGGCTGGGCCCCGTGAGCACCGAAGCCCCAGGCCCCGAGTCCACCGCCCACCCCGCTGCCGCGACCACCGATCGGCCGCGCATCGCGTCCCGCATCGCCGCGATCGCCGAGTCCGCGACGCTCAAGGTCGATGCGAAGGCCAAGGCGCTCAAGGCCGCCGGCCGCCCGGTCATCTCGTTCGCCGCCGGCGAGCCGGACTTCGCCACGCCGCAGCACGTCGTCGACGCCGCCGTGCAGGCAGCGCAGGACCCGAAGAACCACCGGTACACGCCCGCGACCGGCCTGCCCGAGCTCAAGCAGGCGATCGCCGAGAAGACCGCCCGCGAGTCCGGCATCACCGTCGACCCCGCCCGGGTGATCGTCACGAACGGCGGCAAGCAGGCCGTCTACCAGGCGTTCCAGACGATCGTGGACGACGGCGACGAGGTCCTCCTGCCGGCGCCGTACTGGACCACCTACCCCGAGGCCATCCGGCTCGCCGGGGGCGTCCCCGTCGAGGTCTTCGCCGGCAGCGACCAGGACTACCTCGTCACGGTCGACCAGCTCGAGGCAGCCCGCACCCCGAAGACCAAGGCGCTGCTGTTCTGCTCGCCGTCGAACCCGACCGGCTCGGTCTACACCGCCGAGCAGACGAAGGCCATCGGCGAGTGGGCGCTCGAGCACGGCATCTGGGTCATCAGCGACGAGATCTACCAGGACCTCGTGTACGACGGTGTGCGGTTCACCGGCATCCTCGAGGCGGTCCCGGCCCTCGCCGACACGACGATCCTCGTCAACGGCGTCGCGAAGACGTACGCGATGACCGGGTGGCGTGTCGGGTGGTTCATCGGCCCGTCCGACGCAGTCAAGGCGGCGTCGAACCTGCAGTCGCACCTGTCGAGCAACGTGTCGAACGTGTCGCAGCGCGCCGCGATCGCCGCGCTGACCGGCCCGCAGGAACCCGTCACGGCCATGCGCGAGGCCTTCGACCGCCGTCGTCAGGCGATCGTCGCGGGTCTGAACGCGATCCCGGGCTTCGTCACGCCGACCCCGCACGGCGCCTTCTACGTCTACCCCGACGTCACGGCGCTCCTCGGCCGCGAGTGGGCCGGCTCGACTCCGACCACGACGCTCGAACTCGCCGACCTCATCCTCGAGCACGCCGAGGTTGCGGTCGTCCCCGGTGAGGCGTTCGGCCCCTCCGGCTACCTCCGCCTGTCGTACGCGCTCGGTGACGACGACATCGCCGAGGGCGTCGCGCGGCTCGCGAAGTTCTTCGCGTAGTCACCCGTTGATGCAGAACGGCCCACCTCGTCGAGGTGGGCCGTTCCGCGTCGCGGGCCAGGAGGCGCGGCTCGGCTCAGGCGAGCAGGTCGCCCACCACGACGGGTTCCGGCACGAGCGAGACACCGAAGCGGTTCAGGACGGTCACCTGGACGTAGCGGGCGAGTTCGGCCACCTGGGCGGCGGTCGCTCCCCCGCGGTTCGTCAGCGCGAGCGTATGCTTCGACGAGATCGCGGCGCGGGACCCGGGGACGGCGTACCCGCGGTGGACGCCGGCGTGCTCGATGAGCCACGCGGCGCTGAGCTTCACGTCGTCGCCCGCCGGCCAGCGCGGCGCCTCGGCAGGCAGGGTCTCGGCGAAGGCGGCGGACACGATCGGGTTCGTGAAGAACGACCCCGCGCTCCACGTGTCGTGGTCGTCCCCGTCGAGGACCATGCCCTTGGACCCCCGGAGCCGCAGGACCTCGGACCGCACCGTCGCCGGCTCGACGAACGCCCCGAGCTCGACGCCGAGCGACCCGGCGAGCTGGGCGTAGCGGACCGGGATCCCGACGCCGCTGACGGTACCGAGCCGGAACTCGACCGTCAGCACGGCACCGCGCCGTCCGTGCTTGAGGGTCGAGGTGCGGTAGCCGAGCGCCAGCTCGGCCGCTGGTACCCACGCGCGCTCCCCCGTCGACGCGTCGAGGAACTCGATCCGGGTGAGCGCGTCGGACAGCTCGACCCCGTAGGCGCCGATGTTCTGCACGGGGGCGGCGCCGACGGTGCCCGGGATGCCGCTCAGCGCCTCCAGGCCCGTCCAACCGTTCTCGACCGTCGTGGCGACGAACGCGTCCCACGGCTCGCCGGCCGCGACGCGGACGGTGACGCCGTCGTCGTCCGCGTCGTGCTCGATGCCCGTCGTGCGCACGAGCACGACGGTGCCGTCGAAGCCGTCGTCGGCGACGAGCAGGTTGCTGCCGCCGCCGAGGACCAGCCACTCGTCGTCGTCCCACGCCGCCGTGACGTGCGCGACGAGCTCGTCGGTGGTCGACGCCGTGAGCAGCCGCGCCGCGGGACCACCGACGCGCAGCGTCGTGAGGTCGGCGAGCACCGACTCCGTCACGGTCAGCGGAACGCCACCGTGACCTGCGCCTTGCCGAGCACGGTCTGCCCGGCGGCGGTCACGGTGAGGTCGATGCGCTGCGGACGGCCGTCGTCGTCGACGGTGCCGACCTTGGCGACGACGCCGACGGTGGCGCCCTGCTCCGGGTCGACGACCACGGGGCGGGTGAACCGGACGCCGTAGCGGACCACCCAGCCGCGGTCGCCGAGCCACTCGGAGACCGGCTGCACGGCCAGTCCCATCGTGAGCATGCCGTGCGCCAGGACACCGGGCAGGCCGACGGAGGCGGCGACGTCGTCGCGGTAGTGGATCGGGTTGAAGTCGCCGGACGCGCCGGCGTAGCGGACGAGCGAGTCGCGGGTGATGTGGACCTCGCGCTCGGCGACGACGGTGCCGACCTCGAGCGCGGTCACGGGTGCGGTGGTCATGCGTCGTCTCCTCGGACCACGAGGGTGGAGGTCGCCGTGACGACGTGCTCCCCTGCGGCGTCGTTCATCGTGCTCTCGGCGGTGACCATGGCGTTGCCGCCGAGGGTCTTCACGCTCGTCACCGTCAGGGTCGCGGTGAGCTCGTCCCCGGCGACGATCGGTCGCTCGTAGGCGAAGGCCTGCTCGCCGTGGACCACGCGGGAGAAGTCGATGCCGGCGTCGGGCTCGGCGAGGAGCTGGGCGAGCGTGGCCTCCTGCACGACGACCGCGAAGGTCGGCGGGGCGACGATGTCGTCGTACCCGGCGGCGCGGGCGGCCTCGGGCTCGTGGTGGATCGGGTTCGTCGCGAACACGGCGCGGGAGAACTCGCGCACCTTCTCGCGACCGACCAGGTAGGGCTGGGCCGGCGGGAACGTCCTGCCGACGAGCTCGGGGTTCACAGACACGTCCGGCAGTCTAGCGACGCCCGCTCGGGGGGCCTGTGTTCATGAGTATGCATCGGCTATGCTGACCCGACACGGTTCGGGGGAACCGACACCGATCTCCGGGGATGGGGAGGAACGATGGACCATACGACCGAGTTCGCCGTGCACACGGGCGACCGCTGCACCGCTATGGAGGCAGCCGGCGCCGCACTGCAGCAGGCGGGGCACCACGTCGAGTCGACGGGCGGGACGCTCACTGCGACGACGGGCAACCGGGTGCTCACGATCCTGCTCGGGGCGCTCGTGCACCCGTCGCGGGAGTTCCGGCGGTACGAGCTCTCGACGACCGTCACGGGGACGTCGACCACGATCACGTTGCGGCACTCCGGGCACGGCACCGCGGTGTCGGGCGGGGAGATCGGTGCGAAGCGGCGGCACGATGCCTGGCGCAGCACGGCCGCGGTGATCGAGCGGGCGCTCCGGCAGGCGGGCGTGCTCAGCGCGCGGTAGCGCGGCGCGGGCGGCGCCGAGCGCGCCGCGCGGGCGCGGGCGCGGGCCGCGCAGGCGCGTCGCCGGGCGCCGCACAACGCAAATCGCGGCGAACCGCGTCTTCGCACGGTGCGGCGTGGCTTGCGTTGTGCGCAGGCGCCCGGCGCTGCCGGCGCCCGGCTGCGCCGCGGCCGCGGACGGGGACGAACCACGGGAACGACACGGAACCAGGTCGTGGGGCCGGTTCGACGTCGGGAACGTGGTTCGACGCCGCGCGCCCGATACGGCAGCGCCGCGGCGCACTCCCGCCAAGAGCGGCCGCAGCCGGGGACGAACCACGGGAACGACACGGAACCAGGCCGTGGGGCCGGTTCGACGTCGGGAACGTGGTTCGACGCCGCCCGCGGACCGCGACGGCGCGCGGTCGCCCCCCGCCGGCACGCGTGCGGCACAACGCAAGGCACGGCGAACCGCGCACTCCCCCGGTTCGGGGCGACTTGCGTTGTGCGCGGGCACCCGACGCCGCGCGCGGGGCGGGCAGCGCCGCAGCGCTGCCCGCCAAGAGCGGGCGCCGGGACGAACCACGGGAACGACACGGAACCAGGTCGCGGGCCCGGTTCGACGTCGGGAACGTGGTTCGACGCTGCGCCGCCGCGACGCGCACCGACGCCGAGGCCGCGCGACGCACACGCGAGACGCGCACGCGCGCGCGGCACCGCCCGAGAACGACGAAAGCCCGGCGAACGGATCGCCGGGCTTGCGGTAGCGAGGGCGGGACTTGAACCCGCGACCCCACGATTATGAGTCGTGTGCTCTAACCAACTGAGCTACCCCGCCAAGGATCCGGCACGACTACCGCACCGGGTCGGAGCCCCGAGTCAGGATTGAACTGACGACCCCTTCCTTACCATGGAAGTGCTCTACCACTGAGCTATCGGGGCATGTGCCGCTCGGCGGCACCACACGAGGATAGCAGACCCGCGACGGTGGTCAGGAACCGGCCGTGACGCCCGGGCGTGCCGCGTGGAACCGCTAGTTCGCGTTGGCCTCGAGCCACGCCAGCGGGTCCACCGGGACGCCGTCGACGTGCACCTCGAGGTGCAGGTGCGGACCGGTCGAGTTGCCGGTGCTGCCGACCAGACCGAGCTCGTCGCCGACCTCGACCTGCTGGCCCTTGACGACCTTGAAGGAGTTGTCCTCCATGTGGCCGTAGACGCTGACGAACTGCTTGCCGTCGACGTCGTGCTCGACCCAGACGTCGTTGCCGAAGCCGCCGTCGTTGGCCTGCACCTTGAGGACGGTGCCGGCGGCGATGACCCGGATCGGCGTGCCTTCACCCGGAGCGAAGTCGACACCCATGTGGTTCGTCGAGCAGAAGGAGCACCCCTCGACCTGGCGTCCGCCGAACCCGGAGGTGATCGGCACACCGGTCAGGAACGGCCACTGGATCGTGCCGTTCGGGTCGTTCGTGAAGCTCGAGGAGTCCACGTTCTTGTACTGCGTCGCCGAGGACACCGAGTACTGGTCGCGGTTCGTCTCGGCGTCGGTCGCACCGGCACCGACGCTGAGGGACTGCGTGTCACCCGAGGCCGTCGCCCGCGCCGACGTCGAGCCGGGCTCGGGGGTGTAGAGCGCCTGTGCGGGCAGCGAGGTCGACACGACGAGCCCCGCGACGAACAGCAGCGCGCCGACGGCCGTCACCCGCGAGGCCGCCCGACGGAACGACGCACCCTGCGATCCCCGCGCGGCACGCGGCGCGACCCCGGCAACTGGAGTCGCTGCCGCGGGAGCCGTGCGAGCGATGTGGCGCGTGGCCCGGTCGGCCTGCACGGGGGCGGTGGCGGCACGCCCGGTCCGACGGGACGCCGGCACCTGCCCGAGGACACGGCGCGCGGACGGCGCGGCGGACGTGGGTGCCGCGACCGCAGGGGCAGCAGCCACGACCGGCGACGAGGGCGCCGGCGGCGTCACGGGCGATGCGGTCGCCGCGGGCATCGCGGGCGAGGCCGGCGCGAGGTCGACGGGCGACACGGGTGCGGCCGGGGTCGCGGGTGCCCCCGGGCTCACCAGGTCGTCGAAGGTCGCGTCACCGAGGGCGGCCCGGGAGGCGCGGCTCGGCTCCGCCACGGCCGTCGCGTGCTCGACGCGCTCCGGTGCTCCCCCGGAGGACGCCGTCGCCGCCGCGCGTTCCGCCTCGATGCGGGCCCGTCGGGTCAGGTGGACGACCGGTGCGGGAGCGTCCGCGGAACCGTCGGTGTGCACGGGCGTGAGGGGAGCGTGGGGCATGTGTTCGGCGTGGATCCTGATCGGGGCGAGACGCGCTCGTTGGTAACGAGCAGATAACGGGACCCGAGCACGCTAGCAGGAGCGTCCGGGAGACGCCAGTCCTCGGGATGTCCTCACCCGGCGAGCACGGACTCCTCGAGGCGCCGCAGCAGACCCTCGAGCTCGTCCGCGACCGCGGGTGCGGCGAAGAGGAACGACCGCGTGCCGCCGGCCTCCCAGATCCGGGTCTCGGCGCCGGCCTCACGGGCGACGATCGACCCGGCGGCCATGTCCCACGGGTTGATCCCGCGCTCGTAGTAGGCGTCCACGGTGCCGACGCCCACCGCGCAGCAGTCCAGCGAGGCCGCTCCCCCACGGCGGATGTCGCGGACCTCGCCGATCAGTCCGGCGAGCACCGCGACCTGCTGCCGTCGGCGCTCGGCGGTGTACCCGAAGCCGGTGGCGACGAGCGTCTCGGCGAGCGAGGCCGGCGTCCCGACGCGCAGCGGCGCCCCGTCGCGCGTGGCACCCTCGCCGGCAGCCGCGCGGAACACGACGCCGGTCGCGGGCTGGACGACCACGCCGGCGATCGGCTCCCACGAGGTCGGGTCGGCCGGGCCGCGCACCACGCCGATGCTCACGCCGTACTCGGCGCTGCCGTAGAGGTAGTTGACCGTACCGTCGATCGGGTCGACCACCCACGTGATGCCCGAGGTCCCGGCGCCGGTGCCGGACTCCTCGCCGAAGAACGCGTCGTCCGGCCGGGCCTCGGCGATCCGGGCCCGGACGAGTGCCTCGACCTCACGGTCGGCAGCCGTGACCACGTCGACGATGCTCGACTTCCGGTCGGCGACCTCGACCCCCTCGCCCCGTCGGCGGGCGGCGAGCGCTGCTGCCTCACGGGCGATGGACTCGGCGAGGTCGGCGAACTGGACGGGGGTGAGGTCGGAGGGCATGTGTCCATCCTCGCGGAAACGGAACGGCCCCGTCCGATGAGGACGGGGCCGTTCCGATGGTGGCAAGTGAGGGATTCGAACCCCCGAAGGCTACGCCGGCTGATTTACAGTCAGATCCCTTTGGCCGCTTGGGTAACTTGCCATGTGCGCACCCGGCCCGTGTAGTCACCAACCGAAGGCGCGCATGAAAGCATAGCCGATCCGAGACGGTGCTCGTGACCACCGTGGGCCGATCCACGGGTGCCGAACCGCGCCTCCCGTCCGCCGTTAGGCTGTCCCGCATGGCAGACAGTTCCTTCGACGTGGTCAGCAAGGTCGACAAGATGGAGGCGGAGAACGCCCTCAACCAGGCCGCCAAGGAGATCGAGCAGCGGTACGACTTCAAGGGCGCCGACGCATCGATCGCGTTCAGCGGTGAGGACGTCCTCATCAAGGCGAACTCGGAAGAGCGCGCGAAGGCCGTCCTCGACGTCCTGCAGAGCAAGGCGATCAAGCGGAACATCAGCCTCAAGAGCCTCGACGCGGGCGACCCGTACCCGTCGGGCAAGGAGTACCGCATCGAGGTGAAGTTCAAGAACGGCATCGAGCAGGACGTGGCGAAGAAGATCGGCGCGTTCCTCCGGGCCAACGCCCCGAAGACCGTGAAGAACCAGATCCAGGGCGACGAACTGCGCGTCTCCTCGAAGAGCCGCGACGACCTGCAGAACACGATCCAGCTCCTCAAGGGTGAAGAGTTCGACGTGCCGCTGCAGTTCATCAACTTCCGCTGACGCGCCGCCCGCCGCTGTGGAGCACTGGCTCACCGTCGCCATCACGGTCTTCCTGGTCCTGCTGGACCTGGCGATCCGCGTCTTCTCGATCATCTACGTCCCGATCAACCGGAAGCCGCAGACCGCGACGGCCTGGCTGCTGGCGATCTTCCTCATCCCCTACATCGGGTTCATCGTCTTCCTCGTCATCGGGTCGACGAAGCTCCCGCACGCCCGGCGTGAGAAGCAGACCGAGATCAACGCGTACATCCTCGAGCAGACCGAGGGGATCGAGCGCGTCCGTCGCGACCACCCGTGGCCGGCGTGGCTGGACAGCATCACCCGCCTGAACCGCGAACTCGGCGCCATGCCCCTGGTGGGCGGCAACTCCGCGGAGCTCTACCCCGACTACGACGAGTCGATCGCCGAGATGACCCGCGCGATCGACGGCTCGCGGCGGTTCGTGCACGTCGAGTTCTACATCGCGACCCTCGACGACACCACGCGCCCGTTCTTCGAGGCGCTCGCCCGCGCCCAGGCCCGCGGCGTCACCGTCCGGGTCCTGCTCGACCACTGGGCGAGCCGCGGCTACCCGGGCTACAAGGACACCCTCGCGTTCATGGACCGCGCGGGCATCGAGTGGCACCTCATGCTCCCGCTGCTGCCGCTGCAGGGGAAGTTCCAGCGCCCGGACCTCCGCAACCACCGCAAGATCGTGGTCATCGACGGGTCGATCGCGTTCACCGGGTCGCAGAACCTCATCGACAAGTCCTACGACCTGAAGTCCCACATCGACAAGGGCATGCAGTACAAGGACCTCTTCGCGCGGTTCGAAGGGCCCGTCGTCGCCGGGCTCAACGCCCTGTTCGTCACCGACTGGTACAGCGAGACCGACGAGCTGCTGCTCCGCGAGAGCGACCCCGTCCAGCGGGCCGACCGTGGTGACGCACTGGACTGCCAGGTCGTCCCGTCCGGCCCCGGGTTCGACGGCGAGAACAACCTGCGCCTCTTCAACGCCCTGCTCTACTCGGCCCAGCAGAAGGTGTCGATCACCTCGCCGTACTTCGTCCCCGACGACTCCATGCTCTACGCCATCACCACGACGGCGCAGCGCGGGGTCGAGGTCGAGCTGTTCGTCGGCGAGATGGGCGACCACGCGATGACGTGGCACGCGCAGCGCTCCTACTACGAGGGGCTGCTCCGGGCCGGCGTGAAGATCTGGCTGTACCGGGCGCCGACGATCCTGCACGCGAAGCACTTCACGATCGACGACGACGTGGCGGTGATCGGGTCGAGCAACATGGACATGCGTTCGTTCAGCCTCAACCTCGAGGTCTCCGTGATGGTCCGCGGCAGCCGCTTCGTCGATGCGCTGCGCGAGGTCCAGGACGCCTACAAGGAGCACAGCTTCGAGTTGACGCTCGACGCGTGGGTGGAGCGGCCGCGTCGGTCGCAGGTGCTCGACAACGTCGCGCGGCTCACGGCGGCGCTGCAGTAGCGGCCGGCCCAGGAGGCGCGGGGCGCGACCGGCGGGCAGGTGCGGGCGGCGGGTGGTCGCCCGGGCGCGGGTGCGCGGCGGCGGGGGCGGTCAGCGCAGGTCCGGCACCAGGCGGGTGAGCCGGGCGGTCACGCGCTCGAGCGGTCCCCGCCCGAGGAACCGCCTCCAGAGCATCGCGAACACGATCGACCCCAGCGCGAACCAGCCCCACGCCGCCACCGAGTCCGGGTACGTCGGCAGTGCCGCGAGCACGACGAGGTGCCCCGCGTAGACCGTGAGCGGCATCGACCCCACGGCGGCCAACGGGTACCCGATGCGTCGGACGACCTCGCCCCGTCCGTCGAACACCAGCGTGCAGAGCGCGATGACGGCGACGGCCACCCCCGCGGTCCCCACGACGTCGACGATCGACGAGGAGTGGTCCCGCGGCGACAGGAACAGCTGCGCCGTGGCCTCGGCGGCGGTGCTCCCCTCGCCCGCGTACGGCACGCCGGGGAACGCGAACCCGGCGTCGGCGGGCACCGGCGCGACCACGTTGCCGACGATGTAGGCGAGGGCGGCGACCACCGCGCCGGACGCGAGGAGGACCACCTGGGTGCGCCGTCCCTCCAGGCCGACACGGGCGACCGCGAGACCGACCAGCACGTACGCCAGGAAGGTGACCACGGGGTAGACGAGGCCGAGCTGGACCTCCCACATGCCGGCGTCCGCGTACAGCGGGACGATGCCGAGGGCGACGACGGGCGACAGCACGGCGCACACCGCAGCGAGGACCAGCAGCCAGCGCGCACGGACCCGGAGCACCGGGATCGCCAGCAGGAACAGCACGCCGTAGGTGGGGAGGATGACGTAGACCGGGGTCTGCAGCGCCATGAGCAGCAGGCCGACCGCGACGACGACGAGCGCGCGGATCACGAGCCGGCCACGGACCCGACCGATCCGCGGCGGGCCGGGCGGCGACGTCCGACCGCTCGTCAGACCGATCGAGACGCCGGCGAGCACCGCGAAGAGCGACGACGACCGGCCGTGGGCGACGGCGGCCCAGGTGCCGGGGTCGGACCAGTCCACCTGGTCGGCGATGCCCCCGACGTGGGTCGCCATCATGCCGAGCAGCGCCAGCGCACGGGCGACGTCGACGCCCTCGAGCCGGACCCCGGAGACGGACACGCCCCGCAGCGCGGTTGGCGGTGCGGGGCGTGCGGTCGTCATGGCGTTCGCAGGCTGCCGGTCAGCTCGTCGCCGAGCCCGTGCGGGCGTCGACGCGGCCGAGGGACACGTCGACCATGTCCTCGCGCGGGACGACCTTGATGCGCTCGCGGCCCTCGGCCTCGCCGAGGGCGAGCTCGTGGGTGTCGAGGTTGTGCCAGCCGTCGAGGTCGGTGTACTCGACACCGCGCTCGGCGAGCAGGGCCGGGATCGCGCCCTCGGACGGGTCGGCCGGGGTCCACCAGCTCGCCTGGTCGTTCACGATGTGCTGGACGGTCTCCATCGCGTCGGACTTGGTGTGGCCGATGAGCCCGACGGGGCCGCGCTTGATCCAGCCGGTCGCGTAGACGCCCGGGATCTGCTGGTTGTCGTCGTCGAGGACCTGGCCCTCGTGGTTCGGGATGACGCCGTGGCGCTCGTCGAACGGGACGCCGGGCAACGGCGAGCCGAAGTACCCGACTGCGCGGTAGGCGGCCTGGATCGGGATCTCGCGGATCTCGCCCGTGCCCTCGACGCCGCCCTGGCCGTTCGGCCGCGTGCGCTCGTACCGGATGGCGGCGAGCTTGCCGTCCTCGCCGACGAACTCGAGGGGCTTCGCGTAGAAGTGCAGGTGCAGTCGGCGGCTCGCCTGGCCGGTCTCACGGGTGCGCCACTGCTCGAGGACCCGGTTCATCACCATGACCTGCTTGTTCGTGGCGATGGCGGTCTTCGAGGCCTCGTCGTGGTCGAAGTCCTCGTCGTAGACGATCATGTCGACGTCGCGGAGCTCGCCGAGCTCGCGGAGCTCGAGCGGGGTGAACTTCACCTGCGCCGGGCCGCGGCGGCCGAACACGTGCACGTCGGTGACCGGGGACGCCTTGAGTCCCTCGTACACGTTCGCGGGGATCTCGGTCGGCAGCAGGTCGTCGGCGTGCTTCGCGAGGATGCGCGAGACGTCGAGGGCGACGTTGCCGTTGCCGATCACCGCGACGCTCTCGGCCTCGAGCGGCCACGTGCGCGGGACGTCGGGGTGGCCGTCGAACCAGCTGACGAACTCGGCGGCGCCGTACGACCCCTCGAGCTCGACACCGGGGACGTCGAGGTCGGCGTCCTTGATCGCACCCGTCGAGAACACGACCGCGTGGTAGTGCTGCCGGAGGTCGTCGAGGGTGATGTCCTCGCCGAAGCGGACGTTGCCGAACAGCCGCACGACACCGCGGTCGAGCACGTCGCGCAGCGCGTTGACGATGCCCTTGATGCGCGGGTGGTCCGGGGCGACGCCGTAGCGGACCAGGCCGTAGGGGGCGGGCAGCTGCTCGAACAGGTCGATCGACACGTCGTGGCCGTGGGCCTCGCGCAGCAGGATGTCGGCGGCGTAGATGCCGGCGGGGCCTGCGCCGACGATGGCGACTCGGAGGGTGGGCACTGATCGTCTCCAGTTCGTTCGGGTGGGGTGCTCCCGAGGGGGTTCGAGG
>NZ_JAFEVQ010000036.1:0-31642 GCF_020882855.1 Curtobacterium sp. GD1
CTGCCGATGCCGAGGAACACCGCGAGCAGCACGCAGCAGAGCGCGCCGACGATCGGCACGACGGGGAACAGCGGCACGCGGTACGACCGCTCGAGCTACGGCTGGGTCCGACGGAGCACGATGACCGACACGTTCACGAGGGCGAACGCCACGAGCGTGCCGATGCTCGTCGCGTCCGCGAGCTCCCCGAGCGGCACCAGTGCGGCGACGATCGTCACGACGACCCCGATGATGAGGGTGTTCCAGACCGGGGTGCCGGTGCGGTGCGACACCCGGCCGAACACCTTCGGCACGAGTCCGTCGCGGGCCATCGTGAGCAGGATGCGGGTCTGCCCGTAGAGCACGGTGAGCACGACGCTCGCGATCGCGATGACGGCGCCGATCGAGAACACCAGGGCGACCCACGGCTGTCCGGTGACGTCGACGACGATGCGCACGAGCGAGGCCTCGGTCGACGAGAACGACGTCCACGAGCGGGCGCCGATGGCCGCGATCGCGACGAGGATGTACAGCGCCGTGATGAGCGCGATCGACCCGATGATCGCGCGGGGGAGGTCCCGCCGCGGGTTCTTCGCCTCTTCCCCGGCGGTCGACGCGGCGTCGAACCCGATGTACGAGAAGAACAGCCGGGACGCGGCCGCGGTGACCCCGGCGGCACCCATCGGCGCGAGCGGCTCGAAGTTCTGCGCCTGGAACGCCGAGAACGCCACGATGACGAAGAACACGAGCAGGGCGATCTTCACGATGACCATGACCGTGTTCACCCAGGCGCTCTCGCGCGCACCCGGGAGCAGGATCGCCGTGGCGAGCAGCACCAGGCCGGCGGCCGGCAGGTTGACCATGCCGCCCTCGCCCGGAGGCGCCGACAGTGCGGTCGGCAGGTGCAGCCCGAACACCCGCAGGGTCTCGTCGACGTACTCGCTCGCGCCGACCGCGACGGCGGCCACGGAGACGGCGTACTCGAGCACGAGGCACCAGCCGCACACCCAGGCGATGCCCTCGCCCATGGTGGCGTAGGTGTACGAGTAGCTCGACCCCGACGTCGGCACGGCACCCGCCATCTCGGCGTACGACAGTGCCGAGAGGAGCGCGGCGACACCGGCGACGACGAAGGAGATCCAGACCGCGGGACCGGCGAGCGGCACGGCGGTCCCGAGGACGACGAGGATGCCGGTGCCGAGCGTGGCGCCGACACTGATCATCGTGAGGTGCCAGACCCCGAGCGACCGCCGGAGCGGCTCGCCGTCCACCCCCGCCGAGGCCTCGGCCTGCAGCTGCTCGATCGGCTTCCGTCGGGCGAGCTGTGCGCGGAGGGACGTGGGGCGGGTGGGCGCGGACGTCAATGGGACCTCGAGTGGTGCGGGGAAGGGGACGGGAAATGGTCGCATGCCCCCTGAACGGGGTCAAATGAGCCACGGCGGCCCGATGTCCCACCCCGGGGCTAGGTTTGCAGCATGGATCGGGGTGACGCGTCGTGAGCATGCACGGCGGGATGCGCGGCGGCGGCGGTGGCGGTGGCGGTCGCGGTGGCGGCCGGATCTCCAGCGGCGACTTCGAGGCGCAGAAGGCCGCCAACGCCGAGGCGCCCAAGATCCCGAACCTCCTCAAGCGCATCGCCGGGCTGTTCGTGCCGCACCGGAACGCGATCATCCTGACCGTCGTGCTGGTGCTGATCGGCGCCGCGATCTCGGTCGTCCCACCGCTCCTCACCCAGCTGGCGTTCGACGAGGGGCTCTTCCCGAAGGGCGGCGGCGGGCCCGACCTGCCCGTGCTGTACGTCCTCGTCGGTGCCATGGTGGTGCTCTGGATCGCGAGCGCGGGGATCGGCGTCTGGCAGACGTACCTCACCGCGACGGTCGGCAACAAGGTCATGGGCGCGATGCGCATGCGGTTGTTCGGACACCTCCAGCGCATGGAGCTCGCGTTCTTCACCCGCACGAAGACCGGTGTCATCCAGTCCCGCCTGCAGAACGACGTCGGTGGCGTGGCGAGCGTGCTCAACAACACGATCTCGTCGATCCTCGGCAACACGGTGACGGTGATCGCCGCCGTCGTCGCGATGCTGCTCCTCAGCTGGCAGATGACCCTCGTCGCGGTCGTCCTGCTGCCCCTCCTCGTGATCGCGCAGCGACGGGTCGGCCAGGTCCGCGCCAAGATCGCCGCGCAGACGCAGGAGTCGCTGTCGGACATGACCGCGATCACGCAGGAGGCACTGAGCGTCTCCGGCATCCTGCTCGCGAAGAGCTTCAACCAGCAGCGTGCGGAGACGCAGCGGTACGGCAACGAGAACCGCAACCAGATCCGCCTGCAGGTCCGTCAGCAGATGTCCGGTCAGTGGTTCTTCGCGATCGTGTCGATCTTCCTGTCGATCATCCCAGCGATCATCTACGTCGTCGCCGCGTACCTCATCATCGGCGACGTGCCGATCACGGCCGGCACGATCGTGGCCTTCACCACCGTGCAGTCCCGGCTGCTGTTCCCGACCGTCGGTCTGCTCCGGGTCGTCCTCGACCTGCAGACCTCCGGCGCGCTGTTCGCCCGCATCTTCGAGTACCTGGACCTCAAGCCCGCGATCACGGACCCACCCACGGCGAAGCCCGTCGACGAGTCCCGGGTGGGGCACGTCGCCTTCGACGACGTGACGTTCACCTACCCGGACGGCGAGGCGGACAAGCCGACCCTCCGCGGGGTGTCGTTCGAGCTCCAGCCCGGTCAGTTCGCCGCGTTCGTGGGGCCGTCGGGTGCGGGGAAGACGACCGTGTCGTACCTCGTGCCCCGGCTGTACGAGGCGACCGCGGGCTCGGTCCGGTTCGCCGGACAGGACGTCCGCGAGCTGGCGCACGAGGACCTCATGCGCCACGTCGGCATCGTCAGCCAGGAGACCTACCTCTTCCACGCCACCATCGGCGACAACCTGCGGTACGCCAAGCCGGACGCGACCGACGACGAGATCGAGCAGGCCGCGCGCGCGGCGAACATCCACGAGACGATCGCCTCGTTCCCGGACGGCTACGAGACGGTCGTCGGGGAGCGCGGCTACCGGCTGTCCGGCGGCGAGAAGCAGCGGATCGCGATCGCGCGGGTGCTGCTCAAGGACCCACCGGTACTCGTGCTCGACGAGGCGACGAGCGCCCTCGACTCGATCTCCGAGCGTGTCGTGCAGACGGCCCTCGACAACGCCGCGGCGGGCCGGACGACGATCTCGATCGCGCACCGGCTCTCGACGATCCGCGACGCCGACGTCATCTTCGTGCTCGACCACGGCCGGATCGTCGAGCAGGGCAGTCACGAGGAGCTCCTCGAGCGGGACGGCACCTACGCGATGCTGCACCACCAGCAGAACGCCCCCGCCGACGCCGTCGGCAGCTGACGCACCAGGCGCACCGCAGGCGGGACGGGAGGCGCGGTGCGGGCCCGCACCGCGCCTCCCGTCCGACGCCTGGTCGCGACCACGGCGTTTTCCGGTCGACCCGACGGACACGAACGATGCTCGTGTGGTAGCTGTGAAGGAACCACACGCAAGCGCACCGTGCCCCTGAGCGGAGTCCGAAGTGACAGCTGTCCCACCGACGTCCGACCCCATCCCGCCGACGGGCCCGATCGCCCCCGATGCACCACGCGTCGTCGAGGACGCGCCCCGCAAGAAGGGGAAGTTCCGCGCGTTCCTCACGAGCGGCTCCCTCGACATCCAGTCCAAGCTCCTCGTGATGCTCCTCGCGGTGAGCATCGTGGCGGCGCTGGTCGTGGGTGTCGTCGGCTACCTGAACGGCCGGAGCTCGCTCGAGGCCGCGGCGTTCAACCAGGTGACCTCGTTGCGCGAGGCGAGGATCACCGAACTGCAGCGCTCGTTCGGCCAGTTCACCCAGACGGTCGTCGCGCAGACCCGCAACGAGAGCGTCATCGGCGCGACGAAGGCCTTCGAGTCCGGGTGGGACGACCTGCAGTCGCGGCCGGTGTCCGACGACGACCACACGAAGGTCGAGGACTGGTACCGGGACTCCTTCGTCCCGCAGCTCGACGACCGCAACGGCGGCACCGCCAACCCGGACCAGTTCGCGCCGACCGAGGACCCGCAGGCCTACCTGCAGGCGCGGTACACGGCGCCGTTCACCGACTACGACAAGGCCATCGACCAGGACGACGCCGGGGACGGCAGTGCGTGGTCGGCGGCGCACGCCGAGTACCAGCCGTACTTCAAGCAGGCGGTCGAGGCCGCCGGGTACGAGGACCTCCTGCTCATGAACACCGACGGGGACGTCGTGTACTCGGCGTACTCCGGCGCGGACCTCGGCACGGACCTCGAGAGCGGGCCCTACCGCGACTCGAACCTCGCGACCGGGTACCAGCAGGCCCTGCAGCTGACGAGCTCGGACGACTTCGTGGTGACGGACTTCGCGCGGTACGTGCCGAGCCTCAACGTCCCGACGCTCTGGGTGATGTCGCCGGTGGGGGAGGACGGCAAGATCATCGGGGTGATGGCCGTCCAGGTGCCGGTCGACCTCATCACGCAGGTCATGACGGGCAACGAGCAGTGGAAGGACGACGGCCTCGGGGACACCGGGGAGTCGTACCTCGTCGGTGCCGACCACCTCATGCGGTCGTACCCACGCCAGCTCATCGAGCACCCGAAGCAGTACCAGCGCGACGTCGTCGCTGCCGGGACGGCGCCGTCGACGGCGGCCCGCCAGGTCGCGGTGAAGGGCTCCGTGCTCCTGCAGGAGGTGAACACGACGCCGGTGACACGGGCGCTGCAGGGCAAGTCCGGCACCGTGATCTCGACCGACTACCGCGGGAAGGAAGTGCTCGCGGCGTACGCGCCGCTCGAGGTCGACGGGCTCCGGTGGGTCGTCGTCGCGCAGATGGACACGGCCGAGGCGTTCGCCCCGGTGAACGACTTCGCCCGGAACATCGGCCTCGCGCTCGTCGGCATCATCGTCCTCGTCAGCCTGCTGTCCCTGCTGCTGGCCCAGGTGTTCGTCCGGCCGATCCGACAATTGCAGACCGCGGTGAACCGGGTGTCGTCCGGCGACCTCGGCGTCGAGGTGCAGACGAAGGCCGGCGACGAGATCGGCGACCTCGGACTCGCGTTCAACGACATGAGCCGCAGCCTCCAGGTGAAGCAGGACCTGCTCGACGAGCAGCGGCGGCAGAACGACACCCTGCTGCTGACGCTCATGCCGGAGGAGGTCGCCCGTCGCTACAAGCAGGGCGACGAGACGATCGCGGCCGACCACCAGGACGTCGCGGTCGTCTACGCGGACATCATCGGGTTCGACGAGTTCGCCGCCGGCCTCACCGCCGAGGAGTCCCTGTCCCTCGTCAACGACGTCTGGCGCTCCCTCGACGAGGCGGCCACCCGCCACGGCGTCGAGCGGGTGCGCACGACCCGGAGTGGGTACCTCGCCAGCTGCGGCCTGAGCGTGCCGCGCGTGGACAACGTCCGCCGCGTCGTCGACTGGGCGGAGGAGGCGCAGGGCGTGCTCGAGCGCTTCAACGCGCAGCACGGATCGAAGATCGGCTTGCGCGCCGGCATCGACACCGGCCAGGTCACGAGCGGGCTCGTCGGCCGCTCGAGCATCGTCTACGACATGTGGGGCGACGCCGTCAGCCTGGCCTACCGGGTGCAGGGGATCGCCCCGGCGCCCGGTGTGTACGCGACGCAGCGCGTGGTCGACAAGCTCGGCGACCGCGGGGGCGTGCAGGACGCCGGCGAGGTGCAGACACAGGCCGGCCCGCAGCGGGTCTGGAAGCTCGAGCGGACCGGAGCGGCGTCGTGACCGCGTTCTGGGAGCAGCCGTGGTTCTGGCCGGCGATCAGCGTCATCGTCGGCCTGCCGCTGCTGCTGCTCGTCCTGACCGAGCTGCAGTCGAACCTCGAGCGGCGCGGCAACTCGCTGCACAAGGTGGTCGGACTGCTGCGGAACGCCGTGGTGCCGATCATCGCGATCCTCGTCCTGTCCGTCCAGGTCACCGACGCGGTCGACCCGGGCAAGCCCGTGGTGAACCAGATCATCGGCACCGTGCTCGGGTTCCTCGTGATCGTGTTCGTCCTGAACGGGCTGAACATCGTCCTGTTCACGAACGCCCGGAAGGGCACCTGGCGCGAGAAGATCCCGTCGATCTTCGTGGACATCGCCCGCATCGTGCTCATCGCGCTCGGGCTGGCGCTGGTGTTCAAGATCGTCTGGGGCGCGGACGTCGGCGGGATCTTCACCGCGCTCGGTGTCGGCTCGCTCGTCATCGGCCTCGCGCTGCAGTCCGCCGTCGGTCCGGTGATCGCCGGGCTGTTCCTGCTGTTCGAGCAGCCGTTCCGGCTGGGGGACTGGCTCGACGCCGGTGGCGTGCGTGGCCGGGTGGTCGAGGTGAACTGGCGGTCGGTGCACATCGACACGGGCGCCGGGATCCTCATCATGCCGAACTCCTCGTTGGCGGGGGCGTCGTTCACGAACCTCAGCCGGACAGGAGGCACGTTCCCGGTCGCCACGGACGTCACGTTCACGACGGACGACCCTCCGGCAGCGGTGGTCGCCCTGCTGCAGCGGGTCGCGTCCGGCCTGCCCCAGCGGTACCCCGGCACGCAGCCGGTGGCGGTGCCGACCGGCGGATCGTCGTACACCGTGTCCTTCGAGGTGCGCGGACCGTCGCAGGAGGGCGACGCGCTCGCCCAGTTCCGGATGTGGCTCTGGTACGCGGCCCGGCGCGCAGGGCTCGGCCTCGACGGCGACACGACCGACGACTTCGTCACCGACGAGCGTCGGGACGCCGCCCTGGCGTCGATCGCGCCCACGCTGTACCTGACGGGCGACGACGGGGCCGCGCTGGCACCGCTCGTCCGGCTCGAGCGGTACGCCGCCGGCGAGACGATCGTCACGGCCGGCACGGTGCCGGACGCGGTCCGGTTCGTCCTGTCCGGCAGCGTCGACCTGCGCGTCCCGTTCGAGGACGCCGAGTTGCCGGCGACCCGCGTCGAGACCGGCGACTACCTCGGGCAGACGGCGTTGACCCGGGAGGCGCTGCTCACCACCGCCGTCGCGCTCACCGAGGTCGCGGTGCTGGTCGTGCCCGCCACCGCGCTCGACCAGATCGTGCGCGGCACGCCGGCGCTCGCCCGGGACATGGGGGAGGTCATCGACCGCCGCCGGCAGGAGGTCTCCGCGGCGGTGTCCGCCCACGTCGCATCCCAGCGGAAGACGGTGTCCGCCGCCTAGACTCGACCGCGTGCGTTACGCGAACTCCGTGGTCGACCTCGTCGGCGACACCCCGCTCGTCAAGCTCAACCGGGTGACCGAGGGGGTGCGCGCGACCGTCCTCGTGAAGGTCGAGTACCTCAACCCCGGTGGGTCGTCGAAGGACCGGATCGCCACCAGGATCATCGACGCGGCCGAGGCCTCCGGCGACCTGGGCCCCGGCGGCACCATCGTCGAGCCGACCTCCGGCAACACCGGCGTGGGCCTCGCGCTCGTCGCCCAGCAGCGCGGCTACCGCTGCGTGTTCGTCCTGCCCGACAAGGTCGGCGAGGACAAGCGGAACGTGCTCACCGCGTACGGCGCCGAGATCGTCGTCACGCCGACGGCCGTCCCGCCCGAGCACCCGGAGTCGTACTACTCGGTGTCCGACCGGCTGGTGCGCGAGATCCCCGGCGCCTACAAGCCGAACCAGTACGCCAACCCGAACGGCCCGCGCAGCCACTACGAGACCACCGGTCCGGAGATCTGGCGCGACACCGAGCAGCGCATCACGCACTTCGTCGCGGGCGTGGGCACCGGCGGCACGATCTCCGGCACCGGACGCTTCCTGAAGGAGGCCTCGGACGGCCGTGTCCGCATCGTCGGCGCCGACCCCGAGGGCTCCGTCTACTCGGGCGGCACCGGTCGCCCCTACCTGGTCGAGGGCGTCGGCGAGGACTTCTGGCCGACCGCGTACGACCCCGGGGTCCCCGACGAGATCATCGCCGTGTCGGACGCCGACTCGTTCGCGATGACCCGTCGGCTCGCCCGCGAAGAGGGCCTGCTCGTCGGTGGCTCGAGCGGCATGGCGGTCGTCGCCGCGCTCCGCGCCGCCCGCGACCTCACCGAGGACGACGTGGTCGTGGTGCTCCTGCCGGACGGCGGCCGCGGCTACCTCGGCAAGATCTTCAACGACCGGTGGATGCGCTCCTACGGCTTCGCCGAGACCGACGACGAGCGCACGGTGGGGTCGCTCATCGCGGGCAAGGACGGCCGGCTGCCCGACCTCGTCCACGCCCACCCGGCGGACACCGTGCGCGAGGTCGTCGACATCATGACGAAGTACGGCGTCTCGCAGATGCCCGTGCTCAGCGCCGAACCGCCCGTCGTCATCGGCGAGGTCGTCGGCGCGGTGGCGGAGAAGGACCTGCTCGAGCAGGTCTTCACCGGCGCCGCGAAGATGACGGACGCGCTGTCCGGGTTCGTGGGCGACCCGCTCCCGCTCATCGGTGTCGGCGAGTCGGTCTCGTCGGCGCGACGTGCGCTCGAGTCGGCGGACGCCCTGCTCGTCGTCGAGGACGGCAAGCCCGTCACCGTGCTGACCCGCCACGACCTGCTCGCCTACCTGTCCGAGTGACCCGCGTCCCGCGTGACGCCCCCGACCCAACGAGGAACGAAGCCCGCATGACCGAGTTCAGCACCCGCGCCGTCCACGCCGGCCAGGAGCCCGACGGCCCCACCGGCGCCGTCATCCCCCCGATCCACCTCACGTCGACGTACGTGCAGGACGGTGTCGGCGGCATGCGGAACGGCTACGAGTACTCCCGCGCCGGCAACCCGACGCGCGACTCGCTGCAGACCCTCCTGGCGGACCTCGACGGTGGCGTCGCGGCGTACTCGTTCGCGTCCGGGCTCGCCGCCGAGGATGCTCTGCTGCGCGCCACGCTCGTCCCCGGTGCCCGCGTGGTGATGGGCAACGACGTGTACGGCGGGACCCACCGCCTGGTCAGCCGGTTGCACGTGCCGTGGGGCGTCGAGCTCGTGGTCGTCGACATGAGCGACACCGACCGCGTCCGTGCCGCGCTCGAGGGTGCTCCGGCGCAGACCGTCCTCTGGGTCGAGACCCCGACGAACCCGCTCATGAAGATCGCCGACATCGCCGCGCTCGCCGAGATCGGCCACGCGGCCGGTGCCGTGGTCGTCGTCGACAACACCTTCGCGTCGCCGTACCTGCAGCAGCCGCTGTCGCTCGGCGCCGACGTCGTCGTGTACTCGACGACGAAGTACCTCGGCGGCCACTCCGACGTCGTCGGCGGCGCCGTGGTGCTCGCCGACGAGGAGCTCGCCGCGAAGGTGCAGTTCCTGCAGTTCGGCGCCGGGGCGATCTCGTCGCCGTTCGACGCGTTCCTCACCACGCGCGGCATCAAGACCCTCGCGGTCCGGATGGAGCGGCACTCGCGGAACGCCCAGGCGGTGGCCGAGGCACTCGTCGGTGCTCCGGGTGTCGAGCGCGTGTACTACCCGGGGCTCGCCGAGCACCCCGGCCACGACGTCGCGGCACGCCAGATGCGCGGCTTCGGGGGCATGCTCTCGGTCGCGCTGAGCGGTGGGCCCGAGGCGGCGCGCCGTTTCGCGGAGTCGACCGAGGTGTTCGCGCTCGCCGAGTCGCTCGGCGGGGTCGAGTCGCTCATCGGGTACCCGTCCGAGATGACGCACGCGTCGGTGAAGGGCACGGAGCTGGCGGTGCCGGAGAACGTCGTGCGCCTGTCCGTCGGCATCGAGGACGCCGGCGACCTCGTGGCGGACCTGCAGCAGGCGCTCGCGCGCTGACCCGCTCGACAGCGGTGGCGGGCCCGACCTCGGCGGCCCGCCCGGCGTCGGCGGCCCGCCCGGCGTCGGTGGGCGGCCCTACGATGATCGGGTGAGCACCGCGGCGACGAGGACCAGTCTGTTCAGCGGACCGTACGCCCTCGCCACCGTCGGCATGGTCGCGATCGTCGCGGTCGCGGCGTTCCAGAACCTGGCGATGACCACCGTCATGCCGGAGATCAGCCGCGACCTCGACGGCGAGACCCTCTACGCGCTGGCCTTCGCCGCACCCCTGGCGGCCGGTGTGCCGGGCATGGTCCTCGCGGGCAACTGGACCGACCGCGCAGGTGGACGCATCGTGGCGTGGGTGTCGGCCGGTCTCTTCGCCGTCGGCACCGCCGTCGTCATGCTGGCCCCGACGATGGAGGTCTTCCTCGTCGGCCGGCTCGTCGAGGGCTTCGGTGCCGGCGCGATCGACGTCGTGCTCTACGTCCTCGTCGCCCGGATCTTCCCCGCCGACCTGCACGGCCCGGTGTTCGCCGGGTTCGCCGCCGCGTGGGTGGTGCCGGCGCTCGTCGGTCCGGCGCTCGCGGGCATCGTCACCGACGTCTGGAACTGGCACTGGGTGTTCGCCGGTGCACTCGTCATCGCGGTCGGCGCGTTCTCCCTGCTCGTCCCGACCCTCGGCCGGCTGCACCCACCCGCACCCGAGCTCCGTCCGGCGTGGCAGCGGTCCCGGATCGGCTGGTCGGTCGCCGCCGCGGTGGCGATCCTGCTGCTCAACGTCGCCCCGGACCTCGGCGCGTGGGCGCGGGTCGCCGCCGTGCTCATCGGCCTCGTCGGGACGTGGTTCGCACTCCGCCCGCTGCTGCCCGCCGGCACCTTCCGCGCCGCCCCCGGGCTGCCGTCGGTGATCCTGCTGCGGGGGCTCGTCGCCGCCTCGTTCTTCGGCAGCGAGGCGTACGTGCCGTTCCTGCTGCAGGCGAAGGACGGCCTGTCCGCCTCGGCGGCGGGGCTCGCGCTGACGGTCGCGGCACTCAGCTGGGCCGGGTCGAGCTGGCTGCACGGACGGCTGGGCGAGGAACGGCTCACCGCGACCCGGACCTTCGCGATCGGTCTCGCGCTCGTGCTCGCCAGCCTGCTCACGGCGCTGACGGTCGCCACGTTCGGCCTGCCGTGGTGGCTGCTCGTGGTCGGGTGGTTCGTCGGTGGCGCGGGCATGGGGGCGATCTACCCGCGGACCTCGATGCTGACACTGCGCTTCTCCGGCGAGGGCGACGACGGGTTCGCGAGCTCGGCCCTGACCATCGCCGACGCCTCGGGCAGCGTGATCGGGCTCGCCGTCACCGGGCTGCTGTTCATCGGGACGGGCGGTGCCGACGCCGCGGTGTCGTTCCCGCTCGTGTTCGGCGGCATGACCCTGATCGCGGTGCTCGCCGTCGCCGCGGTCCGTCGGCTCGGCCCCGTCCCGGCACCGTCCGTCGTCGCGGTGGGCGGGTAGCGTGGCGGTCGTGCTCCTCCGCGTCGTCACCGCCACCGTCGTCATCGGTGCGGCCCTCGCCCTGGCCGGCTGCCAGGGCACGACGTCGGCCGCGCCCACGCCGGTGCAGAGCACGGACCTGACCAGCTCCGACGGCGGGTTCGACCGGCACGCGGTCATCGGCGTGGTCCTCGAACCCGGGCAGGACACGCTCGGCGCAGACCTGCGGGCCGGACTGACCGACGCCGGCTTCGCCCCGGACGTCCGCGTCGCACCGGCCGACGGCTCCGCCGCCGCGCAGCGCACCGCGGTGGACCAGCTCGTCCGTACGGGCGCGAAGGCGTTGCTCGTGCGGGCGGTCGACGCCTCGGCGCTGACCGGGGTCATCCAGACGGCGCACGACGCCGGTGTCGTCGTGGTGTCGCTGGGGGACCCGCTGCCGACGAGCGGCACGGGTGGCGACGGCGTCTCCGCGGACTACCGGGTGCCGGCCGGCGACGACCAGGCCGACCTCGTCAGCGGGGCCGTCGACGTGGTCGAGTCGCTCCAGCGCGGCGAGAAGCCCACGACCGACTGACGTCCGTCGGGCAGGGCGGTCAGCGCCACCACGACGGGAACGACAGCACGATCGTGTCGACCAGTGCCTTCCGCGACCGTCGCGGTCCGGCGAGCCAGGCCTCGATCGCGCCGACAAAGCCCTGCGCCACGAACCCCGCGGCGACGTCGTCGAGGAGTTCCGGCCGGTGCTCGCGCTCGAGCGTCCGGATGTGCTGCTCGCTCGACACCGTGAAGTGCTCCACGAGGAGTCGGTGCAGCGACGCGTCGTTCGGGTCCGGCAGCGCCTTGCCGTAGATCTCGCGGTGCGCGACGACGTGCTCGACGACGGCGTTGATGCCGCGCCGGGTGATCGTCGCGAACTCGTCGACGCCGGCACCCCGGGCGAACGCCGCGCGTCGGACCTCGGCGTCGTCCTCGCGGATGCGGTCGAGATCCGGTGTGAGGACGTCGGCGAGCAACGACCCGGGGGAGACCGCGTGCGAGTAGAACGTGGCGCGGTTGATGCCGGCCGCCCGGGTGACGTCGGCGACCGTGATCTCGGACACCGGCCGGTCGGCGGCCAGTCGCAGGATGGCCTCGCGCAGGGCAGCGGTCGTGTGCAGGATGCGGGCATCCACCATGACGCCACCCCCTTCTGATCCGGTTCCGTCCCGCCGGTGTTCCGGCGGAACGGGCGGGACGACGTCCGCCGGCGGTCGACCGGCGGCGAGCAGTCCGACGGTACCGCATGTGCCGCGTCCGAGCGGGGCGGGAGCCGTGGCAACACGCGGGAGAACGCCCCGGACTGCTGCGGTGGCGCTCGGGGGACCCGTAGGATGGTTCCGCGGACGAATCGATTCGATCGACGCCGCGATCACCTCCCCACCCCTCACCGTCGAAGGACTCCTGCTCGTGACCGCGCCCGCCACCACCGGTTCGCTCCGTGTCGTCCTGCACCCGGGAGACGCGCTCTCCCGTCGGCAGCGACTCGTCTACGTCTTCGTCCTGGGCGCCCTCACCGCGCTCGGACCGTTCACGATCGACCTCTACCTGCCGGCGTTCCCGTCGCTCAAGGACGAGTTCGGCATCACCGACGGGGCGGTGCAGCTCACCCTCACCGCGACGACGCTCGGCTTCGCGGCCGGACAGCTGCTGGTCGGCCCGTGGAGCGACAAGGTCGGTCGCCGGCTCCCGCTCATCATCGCGACGAGCCTGCACGTCGCAGCGTCACTCGGAGCCGCACTGGCGCCGAACGTCGAGGTGCTGGCGCTCTTCCGCGTCCTGCAGGGCATGGGTGCAGCGGCCGGTGGCGTCGTGGCGATGGCGACCGTGCGCGACCTGTTCGGCGGCAAGCCGCTCGTGCGGATGCTGTCCCGCCTCGCGATGGTGAACGGCCTGGCGCCCATCCTCGCCCCGCTCATCGGCTCGCAGATGCTCCGGTTCGTGAGCTGGCACGGGATCTTCGTCTTCCTCGCCTGCTACGGCGCCGCTGTCGTGCTCGCCGCGGTCCTGCTCATCGTCGAGACGCTCCCGCCGGCACGTCGGCACGAGGCCGGGCACTCCACCATCGGGCAGCGGTACCGGGCGCTCTTCTCCGACCGCGTCTTCGTGGGGGTCGCGCTCATCGGGGCGATGGTCTTCAGTGGGCTCTTCTCGTACCTCAGCGCGTCACCGTTCCTGTTCCAGGGCCTGTACGGGCTCGACGCGCAGCAGTACGGCCTGCTCTTCGCGGTGAACTCGGTCGGCGTCGTCGTCGGCGTGCAGGTCTCCGCGCGGTTGGCGCAGCGCGTCGGACCGCAGTGGATCCTCGCGTGCTCGACCGCGACCCTGTTCCTCGCCGCCGTCGCGATCATGGTGCTCGACCAGCTCGGCGCCGGACTCGTCGGGGTGCTCGTGCCGCTCTGGTTCTTCATCGCCGCGTGCGGCTTCTCGTTCCCACTCGTCCAGGTGATCGGACTCGCCGCCCACGGCAAGGAGGCCGGCACCGCCGCCTCGCTCCTCGGCGCGCTGAACTTCGGCGTGGCGGGGATCATCTCGCCCGTGGTCGGGTGGATCGGCATCACCACGGCGACCCCGATGGCGGTGGTGATGGCGTGCACGTCGGCCGTCGCGATCGTGCTGCTCTGGGCGGTCGTCCGACCGAGGACGGTCCCGGCGCTCACGCACTGACCGTCGCACGGTGCCACGGCACGCGCCGGACAGGAGCGTCCGGCCGTTCGTATGCTGTGGACATGAGCGACGTGGTGGCGCAGGCACGGGCAGCGGCCGAGGCAGCGAAGCAGGCGGCCGACGAGGCCCGGCGCCTCGCGGACGAGGCGGTGCAGCGGGCGGAGGAACTCGCCGCCGCGGTGGCGCAGGGCCAGGAGGCGCGGCTCGAGCCCGATGCGGAGCCGGCGGTCGTCGCCTCCCCGGCCCCGGCGGTGGACGCGACCGCCCCGGCGGGCGAGCCGACGTCGACGACCGGCACCGTGCCTCCCGAGCCGACCACGGGCGAGGGGCCGCTCGGCGCCGACGCCGTCGCGGCGATCCGCGCCGGCTACGAGGTCGAGGGCAGCGCGCTGCAGCTCGGTGCCCTCGTGAACGGCGCCGCGGTGCCCGACGTGCAGGTCCGGATCCCGCTCGGCATGCTCAACCGACACGGTCTCGTCGCGGGCGCGACCGGCACGGGCAAGACGCGCACGCTGCAGGTCCTCGCCGAGCAGATCGCCGCGAACGGGGTGCCCGTCTTCGCCGCCGACATCAAGGGCGACCTGTCCGGGCTGGCGGTCGCGGGCACGCCGAACGACAAGCTCCTCGCGCGCACCGCCGGGATCGGCCAGGAGTGGCGTGCGGTGGCGAGCGAGGCGGAGCTCTACTCGCTCGGCGGGCAGGGGACCGGTGTGCCGATCCGTGCGACCGTGTCCGGGTTCGGACCGCTCCTGCTGTCGAAGGTGCTCGGGCTGAACGACACGCAGGAGTCCTCCCTCGGGCTCGTGTTCCACTACGCGGAGCGGGCGGGGCTGCCGCTCGTCGACCTGTCCGACCTGCGGAGCGTGCTGACCTTCCTCGTGAGCGACCAGGGCAAGGCGGAGCTCGCCGAGCTCGGCGGGCTGTCGAAGCAGACCGCCGGGGTGATCCTCCGCGAGCTGATCACCTTCGCCGACAAGGGCGCCGACCAGTTCTTCGGCGAGACGGAGATCGACACGACCGTGTTCCTCCGCACCGCCGCCGACGGCCGGGGGATCGTCAGCCTGCTCGAGGTGCCCGGCGTGCAGGACCAGCCCGAGGTCTTCTCGACGTTCCTGATGTGGCTCCTCGCCGACCTCTTCAACGAGCTCCCCGAGGTGGGCGACCAGGACAAGCCGAAGCTCGTGTTCTTCTTCGACGAGGCGCACCTGCTCTTCAGCGGGGCGTCGGCGGACTTCCTCGAGCAGATCGTCCGCACGGTCCGGCTCATCCGTTCGAAGGGCGTCGGGATCTTCTTCGTCACGCAGACCCCGAAGGACGTCCCGAACGACGTGCTCGCCCAGCTCGGCTCGCGGATCCAGCACCAGCTGCGGGCGCACACCCCGGACGACGCGAAGGCGCTGCGGGCGACGGTGTCGACCTACCCGACGAGCGACTACGACCTCGGGGAGGTGCTGACCTCGCTCGCCACCGGTGAGGCGATCGTCACCGTGATGAACGAGAAGGGCGCGCCGACGCCGGTGGCCTGGACGCGCCTCCGTGCCCCCGAGGGCTCGATGGACCCGATGCCCCCGGCCGAGATGACGGCGCGGGTGCAGGCATCCCCGCTCCTGCACACCTACGGCACGCGGCTCGATCCCGACTCGGCGTACGAGATGCTCGCCCGCCGGATGGAGGCCGCCGCTGCGGACGCGGCTGCCGCGGACGCCGAGAAGGCCGCGGCGACCGCTGCCGCCGAGGCGGAGAAGGAGGCGGCCCGCGCCGCTGCCGCCGCGGCGAAGGAGGCCGCGGCGAAGGAGAAGACCGAGGCGCGCGAACGGGCCGCGGCGCAGAAGGAGTACGAGCGGGCGCAGCGGGAGTTCGAGCGAGCCGAACGGGCGGCCGATGCGCGGCGGTCGGGGCGCACGTCGTCCCGGACGACGACGTCACGGAAGGCGGACGACCCGCTGTCGGACCTGCTCGGGTCCGGGCTGGGCAGGACGATCGCCAAGGAGGTCGTGCAGGGGATCTTCTCGACCCTGCGCCGCCGTCGCTGAGGGGTCAGCCGAGGAGGCCGGTGGTCTCGACCACGAGCAGCCCGGCGACCGCGAGGACCGCCACCGCACCGACGGCGACGTACGCCCCGCGCTGCTCGTACCAGGACCGGCTCGCCGGGTAGCGCCGCACGAACTCGCGGATCGACATTGGCCGGGTCTCGTCGGTGACCTGCACGCCGAGGGCGTCCACGATGCTGTCGATGCCGGCGTCGCTCCAGGTGTCGGCGCGGAGGCGGAACAGGTGGGCGCCGGCGGCGTCGAGCGCGATGAGCTCGCGCGTCGTGCGCTCGACCGCGCTGCCGTACGTGGTGGCGAGGACCAGGCTGTGGACGCGGTCGCGGTCCACCCGACGGTTCTGCGTGAGGACGCCGCGCACCGTGATCGCCACCGGGTCGATGCCGATGAACGCGGTGCCGAGGCGCACGAAGACCACGGCGACGGCGGCCGCGAGCAGGATGACCGCACCCGTGACGACCGGCCAGAGGCGCATCGGGAGGGAGACCCAGACGAGGGCGACGGCGAGGGGGACGGCCGAGAACACGACGCTCAGGATCGTCGAGCGCACGAGCGAGCGACGCGGCCGGAGGACCACGTCGTACACGGTCGCGCTCGGCCGAGCTGCTGCCGGCGCCGTCAGGTCCCCCACGTGGACTCCTCGTCCCTCGGGTGCCCGGGCAGCGTTCGACGCTCGCCCGGGGAGCGCGCCCCTGCCGCTCCGTGCACCGTGTCCGACCCGTCCCGGGGCCGTCCTTTGGGTCAGTCTAGGCGACCGACGGGTATCGGGGACAGCCCGTTCCACCCCTCGGCATCGTTTCCCGGCCAGTCCATGGCGAACGGGGTTCGGCGGGGTCCGCCGGGTGGGGGACCGTCCTGTCCGGAGTGCTCCGGAGTGCTCCGGAGTGCTCCGGACGACGAACGCCCCGGGAACCGATCGGTTCCCGGGGCGTTCCGTGCTCTGGCGGAGAATGGGGGATTCGAACCCCCGAGGGCTTGCACCCAACACGCTTTCCAAGCGTGCGCCATAGGCCACTAGGCGAATTCTCCTGGCGCCGTCTTCCGACGACGACACCCAATGGTACAGGTTCTCCGGAGTGCTCACGACCGCGTGTCGGAAGTGGCGGGGCTCCCAGATGTCGTGCCGTGTGCGCCGACTACCCTGGACGCGTGTCGACCCGCATCTACATCACGTCAGCAGAAGGACACACGGGCAAGAGCACCGTCGCCCTCGGTGTCCTCGAGACCCTCGCACGCTCGGTCGGACGGGTCGGGGTGTTCCGCCCGGTCGCCCGCTCCGTCGACGAGCCGGACTACGTGCTCGAGCTCCTGCTGCAGCACACCGCGGTCGGCATCTCCTACGACGACGCGGTCGGCGTCACCTACGACGACGTGCACGCCGACCCGGACGCGGCGCTCGCGACGATCGTCACCCGCTTCGCCCAGGTCGAGCGGCAGTGCGACGCGGTCGTGGTGCTCGGATCGGACTACACCGACGTCGGCAGCCCGACGGAGCTGTCGTTCAACGCCAAGGTCGCGGTCAACCTGGGCGCTCCGGTGCTGCTCGTGCTCGGTGGCCGCGACGCCGCCGAACGCGGTGCCCGCACCCCCGAGGACATGGCCCAGGTCGCCGACGTCACGACGAGCGAGCTCCGCGCCGCGCACGCCCAGCTGTTCGGCATCGTCGTGAACCGTGCCGACCCCGACGCCCTGCCGTCGGTCGTGTCGAGCGTCCGGCAGGCGGTCAGCGACGACCACCCCGACCTGCCCGTGTGGGCCATCCCCGAGGACCGCGTCCTCGTCGCCCCGACCGTCCGCGCCCTGCTCGAGGCCACCGGGGCGACCCTGGTGCGCGGCGACGAAGCGCTGCTCGACCGCGAGGCGCTCGGCACCGTCGTCGCCGGCATGAGCATGGAGAACGTCCTGCCGCGCCTGATCGAGGGCGGGATCGTCGTCGTCCCGGGGGACCGCAGCGACGTCCTCATCGCGACGCTCCTCGCGAACCAGTCCGAGACGTTCCCGAGCCTCGCCGGGGTGATCCTCAACGGCGGGTTCGAGACGGCACCGCAGATCTCCCGCCTGCTCGAGGGGCTGTCGAGCTCGCTGCCGATCGCGCAGAACGACCTCGGCACCTACGACACCGCGCTCCGCATCACCCAGACCCGCGGACGGCTCGCGGCGGACTCGCCCCGCAAGGCCGACCTCGCGCTCGCGCTGTTCGAGCAGCACGTCGACGCCGACGCCCTGCGTGACCGCCTGCAGCTCACGCCCTCCGGGGTCGTGACGCCGCTCATGTTCGAGCACGGACTGCTCGACCGGGCCCGCGGGTACGGCAAGCGCATCGTCCTGCCCGAGGGCGAGGACGACCGCATCCTCCGCGCCGCGTCCACGCTCCTGCAGCGCCAGGTGTGCGAGCTCACGATCCTCGGCGACCCCGCCGCGATCCGGACCCGGGCGACCGAGCTCGGCCTCGACCTCGACGCCGCGCAGCTCGTCTCCCCGTTCGACCCCGAGCTCCGTGAGCGCTTCGCCGAGGAGTACACCCGCCTCCGGGCGCACAAGGGCATGTCGATCGAGCTCGCCCGCGACACCGTCACCGACGTGTCCTACTTCGGCACGATGATGGTGCAGCTCGGGCTCGCCGACGGCATGGTCTCCGGCGCGAAGCACACGACGGCGCACACGATCCGGCCGTCGTTCGAGATCATCAAGACCCGGCCGGACACCTCGATCGTGTCGAGCGTCTTCCTGATGGCCCTCGCCGACCGGGTCCTCGTCTACGGCGACTGCGCGGTCATCCCCGACCCGACGAGCGAGCAGCTCGCGGACATCGCGATCTCGTCCGCCGAGACCGCGACGCAGTTCGGCATCGACCCGCGCGTGGCGATGCTCAGCTACTCGACGGGCGACAGCGGCTCGGGAGCGGACGTCGACAAGGTCCGCGCCGGCACCGCCTTCGTGCGCGAGCGCCGCCCGGACCTGCTCGTCGAGGGGCCGATCCAGTACGACGCCGCCGCCGACCCGACGGTCGCGTCGACGAAGATGCCGGACTCGCCCGTCGCGGGTCGCGCCACGGTGTTCATCTTCCCCGACCTCAACACGGGCAACAACACGTACAAGGCCGTGCAGCGCTCGGCCGGTGCCGTGGCGATCGGCCCGGTCCTGCAGGGCCTGCGCAAGCCGATCAACGACCTCTCCCGCGGTGCGCTCGTCGGCGACATCGTCAACACCGTCGCGATCACCGCGATCCAGGCCGGCACCGCGACCGACGCGGGCTGACCCGCGCGACCCGCACCGCGCCTCCCGTCCGACCGAGAAAGTGACCCATCCCGTGACCGCAGCCCTCGTCGTGAACTCCGGATCGAGTTCGTTCAAGTACCAGCTCATCGAGCTCGAGGGGGAGCGCACGCTCGCCTCCGGGCTCGTCGAACGCATCGGCGAGTCGACGGGTGCGTGGAAGCACACCAACGCGCTCACGGGGGAGTCCTCGTCGAACGACTCGACCCCGGTGGCCGACCACGCGGCCGGCTTCCAGGCCATGATCGACGCCTTCGCGAAGGTCGGGCCGTCCTTCGACGAGCACCCGCCCGCCGTGGTCGGCCACCGTGTCGTGCACGGCGGCACCACCTTCGACCGGGCCACCGTGGTGACGGACGAGGTCGAGCGGCAGATCGAGGAGCTGAACAGCCTCGCGCCGCTGCACAACCCGGCGAACCTCGAGGGGATCCGCGCCGCGAAGCAGGTCTTCTCGGACGTGCCGCAGGTCGCCGTGTTCGACACCGCGTTCCACCAGACGATGCCGCCGCACGCCTACACGTACGCGATCCCGGCCGACCTCGCCGCGAAGTACGCGATCCGCCGCTACGGCATGCACGGGACGAGCCACAAGTACGTGTCCGAGCAGGCGGCAGTATTCCTCGGCCGTCCGCTCGCCGAGCTCAAGACGATCGTGCTGCACCTCGGCAACGGGGCATCCGCCGCGGCGATCGACGGTGGACGCTCGATCGAGACCTCGATGGGGCTCACCCCGCTCGAGGGTCTCGTGATGGGCACCCGCTCCGGAGACCTCGACCCCGCGGTCCTCATCCACCTCCACCGTGAGGCCGGGCTCTCCTTCGACGAGCTCGACACCATGCTCAACAAGGAGTCCGGGCTGCTCGGCCTGACCGGCAACGGGGACATGCGCGACGTGCAGGACGCGGCGCTGCACGGCGACGAGGTCGCCGAGGCGGCGCTCGCCGTGTACCGGCACCGGATCCGTCGGTACGTCGGCGCCTACACGGCGCAGCTCGGCGGGCTGGACGCGGTGGTCTTCACCGCGGGCGTCGGCGAGAACAACGCGCTGCTGCGCCGGCGCGTGCTCGCCGGGCTCGAGCACCTGGGCATCGAGATCGACGCGGACCGCAACGAGTTGGCATCTCGGGAGGCGCGGCTCATCTCCACGGACACGTCGCGCGTCGCGGTGCTCGTGATCCCCACGAACGAGGAACTGGAGATCGCCCGGCAGTCGGCTGCGGTCGCGCTCTGACGCGCCGCGCCGCGATCGAACCACGAATCCGACGTCGAACCACCGTCGTCGCCCGGTTCGATGTCGGATCCGTGGTTCGACGCCGCTGCCGTCGGCGGGCGTCAGCCGAGCGACGCGACCGCGGCGGGGATCGGGGTGTCGCCGCTCGTGACCTCGAACTGCACGCCGACCGCGGTGTCGTCGAGGAGCGCGTGGAGCACCACCGCCGCGACGTCTGACCGTGGGATCGTGCCGCGGGGGACCGTGGCGCCGACGTCGACCGTGCCCTGGGGCGGCGTGTCGAGCAGGCCCCCGGGTCGGACGATCGTCCAGCGGAGGCTCCGCGCCCGCAGGTTCGCGTCCGCCTCGGCCTTCGCGCGGAGGTACACCTGGAAGACATCGGCCTCCGACCGGGCGGGCACGACCGCACGCTCCGGGTCGTACGAGTCCGCCGCCATCGCCGAGATCATCACGTAGCGGCGGATGCCGGCGCGCTCGGCCGCGTCCGCCAGGAGGATGGCCCCGTCCCGGTCGACCGAGAGCTTCCGCTCGGCACCGCTCCCCGGACCGGCCCCGGCGGCGAACACCACCGCGTCGACCCCGCGCAGCCGGAGCCCGAGTTCGTCGTCGTCGAGCTGCTCGAGGTCCGCGACGATCGCCCGTCCGCCCTGCTGCTCCACGTCGGTGACGTGCGCGGGGTTGCGGACGATGGCGACGGCGTCGTGGCCGGCGTCGGTGATCTGGCGGGCGAGGAGGAGGGCGATCTGGCCGTGGCCTCCGGCGATGGCGATCTTCATGTGTCCGATCTTGCCCGTCGCGTCCGGTAGACTTCTCGGCGGCTCCTCACGTGACGCCATCCAGGCCAACTCCCCCAGGGCGGAAACGCAGCAAGGGTAACCGGGCTCTGGCGGGTGCGTGAGGAGTCTTTTCCGTTCCCGGGGGAGGGTAACCGGGGCTGTGTCTGTCCCGGTGCGGGTGCGTGAGGAGTCTTTTCGTGCGCCCGGTGTCTCTTTCGTAACGGGTTGCGGACAGCAACCTGATCGTGTGCAAAGATCGCCCTCAGGAACCCCCAACCAGGGCTCCTGACCCTCCACCGCCTCACCAGCGGGGGAGTTCCGGATCAGGTGGCGAGCGCGCTCGCCAGGAAAAGAGACACGCATGCGCAGGCACGTGTCGCTGCGGGGTACCCGTGTACCCACGACGGCGGGCGACTGGACACGACGGATCTTCGGTGCTGGCGGCCGAGCTCGACGACGAGCATCGGACGATCGGCGTCTCCTCCTGCGCGGCGGCGTCATCGCCACGGTGACGGCGCTCCTCGCCGCCACCGTGGCGATCCAACCCGCTGCGGCTGCACAGACCGACGTCTCCGAGGCCGAGGGGCTCCTGCTCAGCGGCTCGGGCATCGTGGACGTCGACGGCATCGCCCAGCTCGGCGGCGCCTACTCCGCACGCGGTGCGACGACCGGCGGCGGGACGACGAACCAGCCGCTCAACGTCGAGGCCCTGAACACCGTGGGGGTGGACCTCGGCAACGACATCGACCTGCTCGGGGCGAACGGCATCCTCACCCTCGGGGTGGCCGGCCAGTACGCGACGACCTCGGCGAACGGTGCGACGGCGTCCTCCGGCCTCCTGACGAACGACGGCGGCATCGGCGTCGGTACGGGGATCGGCTCCGGGGCGTCGACGCTCGACCTCAACCCGCTCTTCAGCCGGGTCGGTGCCGACACGACGGTGCTCTCGAACGCGCAGCTGCGTGTCGGGGCGCTCGCCTCGACCCTGTCCGCGACGCGCGGCGCGACGGTCAGCACCACGAGCGACTACCGGATCGCCGGAGCCGACCTCACGCTGACGAGCCCCGCCGTCCAGGGGCTGACGACCTCGCTCCGTGACCAGCTCCGCACGGTGTCGGGTTCGGTGAACGGCGTCTTCGGCACCGGGGGAGCGCTGCAGGGCACCACCGCCGCGGTGTCCGGCCAGATCCAGACGCTCCTCCGCCAGGCGCTGCTCGGCACGGTGAACGTGAGCGGCACCACCATCACCGCGAACGTGAACCTCAACCTCGACGGCACCCTCACCCAGGTCCTCCAGCAGCCGCTCACGGACGGCGCCGTGACGATCGTCCCGGCGACCGGCACGATCACGGTGGACCTCGACAAGCTCACGGCCCTCAACGGCCAGCCCGCGAACACCCCGGTGCTGACGACGGTCGCCGTGGACTCGATCAACCAGAGCATCGCCACGATCCTCGGCACGCAGCTGCCCACCACGCTGCAGACGGCGGTCGTCAACACGATCAACTCCACGGCGGTGCGCGTGGACATCGCCACCAACGCCACCGTCCTCGGGCAGTCGGCCGCCGCGATCGGTCTGCAGGTCGACACGACCCTCGGCGCGCTGGCCGGCACCGCGACGGCGAACCCGACCGTCACCGCATCGGGGAGCCTCGTCGGCCTGCCGCTGCCCCTCGGCACCGTGCTCGCGCCGGTCGTCTCCGGCATCGTCGTCCCGACCCTGCAGACCGCGCTCCGGCCGATCATCGGCGGGACCGCCCTCACGCAGCTCGGCACCACCCTGACGACCACGACCACGGCCGTGGCGACGCTGCTGTCGCCGGTCGTCCTGCTCCTCCGCCAGGTCGTCGACCTCACCGTCAACGCGCAGGACACCACGACCGGGTTCCGCGACGGCCGCGGGTACGACCCCGGCTCGCGGAGCGTGCACGCCCTGCGGCTGTCGATCCTGCCGGGGGCGAACGTCGCCACCGTCGACCTCGCCACGTCGACGGTGCGGGCCTCGGCCTTCGTCGCGCCGACGATCACGGCACCGACCGCGAACCAGGTGTTCAGCGTGCCGACGGCGTCCTCCACCCGCAGCGTCACCGTCAGTGGCGCCGGCGAACCCGGAGCCACGATCGCCGTGACCCTCGGCGGCGGCCGGACGGGCACCGCGACCGTGGCGGCCAACGGGACGTGGACCACCTCGGTGGCGAACGTACCGACCGGCTCGTACACGGCGACCGCGACCCAGACCCTCGGGGGAGCAGCGGCGGGCTCGGCCACGCAGCAGTTCTCCGTCGTCGCGCAGCAGGCCCTGACCATCTCGACGCCGACCGCGGGGCAGACCTTCACGACCACCGGCACCACCGCGCCGGTGACCCTGACCGGCACCGCGACCGCGAACGCCCGCATCGACGTCGACCTCGGTGGCGGCCTCACCGCGACCGGCACGGCGAACGCGAGCGGCGCGTGGAGCACCACGGTGCCGGACGTCCCGATCGGCGAACCGACCGCGAGCGTGACGCAGACCGTCGGGGACACCACCTCGGCGCCCGTGACCCGGGCCTTCCGGGTCGTCGCCGCAGCCGGCCTCACGGTGGACAGCCCGACGGCCGGCCAGGACTTCCCGCTCGCCGGGACCACCCGGGACGTGCCGTTCTCCGGTTCGGCGCAGCCCGGCGCCCGGGTCGACGTCGACCTCGGTGGCGGCCGCACGGCCACGACCACGGCGAACGCCGGCGGTACCTGGTCGACGACGGTGACGGGTGTCCCCGCGGGGTCGTACTCCGCCCAGGTGACGCAGACCGTCGGGTCCTCGACGAGTGCCCCCGTGACACGTGCCTTCACGGTCACGGCCGCCCCGGCGCTGACGATCGACGCACCCGAGGACGGCAGCACGATCACCGTCGCGGACCCGACCTCGACCACGCCCGTCACGGTGTCCGGCACCGCCGCACCGAACGCGCAGGTCACGGTCGGCATCGGCGGGTCCTTCACCGCGACGGTGACCGCGACCGGCGGCGGCGACTGGGAGGCGACCTTCCAGGGCGTCCCGGTCGGCGACCGCACCGCGACCGCTCGGCAGACCGTGGGCGGGACGACCTCCGGCCCCGTGACGAGCGACTTCACCGTCGCCGCCGGTGACCCGATCGCGATCACCGCCCCGGCACCCGGTGCCACCGTCACCGTGCTCGACGCGGACACGACGACCGACCTCGACGTGACCGGCACCGCCGAGCCCGGCGCCGACGTCGCGATCTCGTTCGGCGGCGGGCTGACCGCCACCGCGACCGCGAACGGCGACGGGGACTGGACCGCCACGGTCCAGGACGTCCCGGTCGGCCGGTACACGATCCAGGCGACGCAGACCGTGGGCGGGACCACCTCGCCGGCCGTCCGCCAGGTCGTGACGGTCGTCGCCGGCGCGGCGCTCGCCGTGACCTCGCCGACCCAGGACGGCACGACCGACGTCGCGACCGACGACTCGACGATCGACGTCGTCGTCTCGGGCACCGCGCAGCCGGGCGCCGGTATCAGCGTCGTCCTCGACGGGACGGGCGACCCGGTCACCACGACCGCCGGCGACGACGGTGCGTGGTCGGTGACGCTGCCGGACGTCGGCACGGGCGACCACACCGCGAGCGTCACGCAGACGGTCGGCGGGCAGACGTCCGCAGCCGTCGACCGGGACTTCGCGATCGCGGTCGGCGACGACCTGGTGATCGAGTCACCGACGGACGCGCAGGAGGTCCCCGCGGGAGCGGGCGGCCAGATCGGCGTCGTCGTGCGCGGCACCGCCGAGCCGGGTGCGAGCGTGCGGGTCACGGTCGACGACGGCGACCCGGTCGACGTGGTCGCCGACGGCTCCGGCAACTGGGCGACCGACCCGACGCAGCTCGCCATCGGCGACCACACCGTCACCGCCGTGCAGACCGTGAACGGCACGACCGGACCCACGGTGACGCGCGACTTCACAGTCGTGCCGGGGACCGCCGTCGCGATCGACTCGCCGGCCGTCGGTTCGCGCTTCGTCGTCGTCGACGGCGACGCGACCGCGACCGTCCCGATCTCCGGCACCTCGGAGCCGGACGCGGACATCACCGTCTCGCTCGGCCCGGACACGCAGTTCACCACCACGGCCGACGGCGACGGCGTGTGGAGCGTCGACGCCACCGGTCTCGCACCCACCGGCACGTACACGGTGAACGCGAGCCAGAGCGTCGAGGGCGTGGTCACCACCGCGATCCCGACCACGTTCCAGGTCGTCACGGCCGCGCAGCTCGCGATCACCGCCCCCGGCACGGCGCCGATCACGGTCGCGGGCGACGACGTCCGACGTGACGTGACGGTCTCCGGCACCGGCCAGCCCGGCGCCGGGGTGACCGCGAGCACGACCGGTGAGGACGACCAGCGGACGACGGTCGCCCCGGACGGCACCTGGTCGGTGACCTTCCCGGACCTCGCGGTCGGCGAGCACCCGGTGGCGGTGACGCAGACGCTGCCCGGGACGGTCTCGTCCCCGGCCGTCTCCGACCCGGCGACGCGCACCGTCACGATCGAGGCCGCGGACGCGGTCACGGTGACGACCCCGGCCGCCGACGCCGTGCTGCTCGTCCCGGACGCCGACGCGACGCGTGACGTCACGGTCACCGGGACGGCCGAGCCGAACGCTCCGGTCACGGTGCGACTCGGCGACGACGAGACGACCACCACCGCGGACGGCGACGGCGACTGGACGGTCACGTTCGGCGGGGTCGGTGTCGGTGACCCGACGCTCACCGCGACCCAGACGGTCGGCGGGACCAGCGCCTCCAGTCCCGCGCAGACCGTCACCGTCCGTGCCGGGACCGTGCTCTCCCTGACCGCTCCGACGAACGGCGCCGTCCTGACGGTCGCCGACGCGGCCGGCACGGCCGACGTGCGGGCCGCGGGACGGGCCCAGGGCGGGGCCACCGTCACGGTGACGCTGTCGAACGGCGACTCCGACGAGGTGACCGCCGCTGCCGACGGCGCCTGGGAGACGACGTTCGCGGACGTCCCGGTCGGCGACTACACGGTCCGCGCGACGCAGGTCGTCGGCGGGCAGACGTCGGCACCCGTCACCGCGGCGGTGTCGGTCCGCGCCGGTGCGCCGCTCACGGTGACGACCCCGGCCGGGGCCACCTCCGTGACGGTGGCCGACGACGACGCCACGACCGACGTGCGGTTCGCCGGGACCGGCCAGCCCGGGGCGACCGTCACGGTCGACCTCGGTGACGGCGGGACCGCGACGGCACGGGTCGACGACGACGGGGACTGGGCCACGACGGTCGAGGACGTGCCAACCGGTTCGTGGACGGCCGAGGTCACCCAGGCCGTGAACGGGACGACGAGCGCGGCGGTCGCACGACCGGTGTCCGTCGTCGCCGCGGCCGACCTGACCGTCCGCCAGCCCGGCGAGGACCCGATCACAGTCGCGGACGGCGACGCCACCACCACGGTGACGATCGCCGGTGACGCCCAGCCGGGCGCCACCGTCACGGTCACCGTCGACGACCGCGACCCCGTCGAGGTCACCGCCGGTGACGACGGCGCGTGGAGCGTCGACGTGCCGGACCTCGGCGTCGGCACGCACGACGTCAGCGTCACGCAGACGGTCGACGGGTCCACGTCCACCACCCCGGTCGAGTCGGCCTTCGAGATCGAGGCCGGAGCCCCGGTCGAGATCGCCGAACCGACGGCAGGCCAGGAGTACACCGTCGCCGGCGAGGGCGCGACCACCACGGTCGACGTCAGCGGGACGGCGGAGCCCGGTGCGACCGTCGTGGTCGACCTCGGCGGCGGACGCAGCGAGTCCACCACCGCGGACACCGACGGCGAGTGGAGCGTCTCGGTGCCCGACGTACCCGCCGGCACCCCGACGGTCAGCGTCACGCAGCGGATCGGTGACACCGTCTCCGCCCCGGTCACCGTCGGCATCCGGGTGCTCGTCGCGGACCCGATCACGATCGCCACCCCGGCGAACGGGTCGACCGTGCGCGTCGCGCAGCAGGACTCGATCGCGACCGTGACCGCGAACGGCGCCGCCGAGCCGCTGGCGACCGTCCGGGTGGCGGTCGACGGGGGCGACCCCCGGACCGTGACGGCGACCGCCGCCGGCACCTGGTCCGTCGACCTCGAGGGCCTCGGCACCGGCGAGCACACCGTCCGTGCCACCCAGACGGTCGAGGGATCGACCTCGGCGCCGGTCTCGACGACCTTCACGGTCGCCGCGGGTGCAGCGCTGACGGTCGACACGCCGGCGGACGGCGACACCGTGACCGTGCCGGCCGGCACCACGACCACGAGCGTCCCGGTCAGCGGCCAGGGGCAGCCCGGCGGCACCGTGCGGATCGTGACCGACGACGGCGACCCCGTCCAGGTCCCGGTCGGCCCGGACGGCCGCTGGTCGACCGAGCTCACCGGTCTCGACGCCGGCGACCACACGATCGTCGTCACGCAGGTCGTGAACGGCACGACGTCGTCGCCGATCGAGCGCGACCTGACGGTGGAGGTCGCCGCGGTGGACGCGATCGTCGTCACCTCCCCGGAGAACGGCACCGCCTACCGCGTGCTCGGCGGCACCACGGACGTCCGGGTCACCGGTGTCTCCGCCCCGAACGCGGCCGTCTCGGTCCGCGTCGACGGCGGGACCTCGGTCACGACGACGGCGGACGGCGACGGCGAGTGGGCCGTCACCGTGCCGGACGTCGGCACCGGCCCGCACACGATCGCCGCCGCGCAGACGGTCGGTGGGACGACGACGAACGCCCCGCAGGTCGGGTTCTCCGTCGCCGCGGCCGCACCGGTCCGGGTCACCAGCCCGACCGACGGCCAGGTCGTCCCGACCACCGGTGCCACGACGTCGATCCCGGTCAGCGGCACCGCCGAGCCGGGCGCCACGGTCTCCGTCGACATCGACGGCCGGACCGCGACGACGACCGCGGGTGGAGACGGTTCGTGGACCGTCACCGTCACCCGGGTCCCGCCGGGCACCCACACCGTGTCGGTCACCGAGACCGTCGGCGGCGTGACCTCCGACCCGGTGACGAGCACCGTGCGGGTCGTGGTCGCCCAGCCGACCGACGTGACCATCACGAGCCCGGTCCCCGGCCAGCTCATCCCCGCGACGGGCACCGGCGACACCGGCAGCTTCACGGTGACCGGGCACGCCACACCGGGAGCGCTCGTCACGGTGCGCCTGTCGAACGGGCAGGTCCGCACCACGACCGCGGACGCCGACGGCGACTGGAGCGTCACGTTCGACCGCGTCCCCGAGGGGGAGTGGACCATCGAGGCGTCGCAGTCCGTGAACGGCACGACGACGGTCTCGCAGCCGGTCCCGATCGTGGTCGACGCGGTGGAGCCGCTCGCGGTCACCTCGCCGACACCGGGCGCGCACCAGACGGCCTCGGCCGCCGGGACCGTCGACTGGCGGGTCACCGGGACCGCCGAGCCGGGAGCGACCGTCACCGTCGTCGCCGACGACGGCACGCCCGTCACGACGACGGCGGCCGAGGACGGCACCTGGTCGGTCGTCCTGCGACTGGCGGTCGGGCAGCACACCATCCGCGTGACGCAGACGGTGGCGGGTGCGACGTCGGCCGTGCAGTCGGTCGCGGTCGTGGTCGACGCCGCGGTGCCGGGTGGCCCCGGCACGCCGGGGACGCCCGGAACGCCCGGAACGCCTGGGACACCCGGAACGCCCGGGACGCCCGGGACGCCTGGTGCGCCCGGGACCGGCGGCAACGGGTCCGGGAGCGGGAGCGGTTCCGGGTCCGGTGGGCTCGCGTTCACCGGCGCCGACGTGGCCCCGCTCGCCGGGGCAGCGGGTGGCCAGGTGGTGCTCGGCTTCCTCCTGCTGGGCCTGTCGCGGCTCGCCCGCGGCCTCCGCCGCCGCGGACGCGTCTGAGCCCGTCGCACGCACGATCCGCGCCTCCCGTCCCGTCGTCTGCACGGACGGGAGGCGCGGTTCGTCACGCGTCCGCCGCCCACTTCCCACAGGTGGTCCGGTCCGACCATCGGGTGTCGGTCGTCCCGGCTACCCTTGGGGCGTGGTCACCGCCCTGTATCGCCGTTACCGGCCCGAGAACTTCGCCGAGCTGATCGGACAGTCGCAGGTCACCGATCCCCTCCGGACGGCCCTGCGCACGAACCGGGTCAACCACGCCTACCTGTTCAGCGGGCCGCGCGGCTGCGGCAAGACGACGTCCGCGCGCATCCTCGCGCGCTGCCTGAACTGCGCCGAGGGCCCCACCGACACCCCGTGCGGCGTCTGCCCGAGCTGCGTCGAACTGGCACGCGGCGGCGGGGGATCGCTCGACGTGATCGAGATCGACGCCGCCAGCCACAACGGTGTCGACGACGCCCGTGACCTGCGCGACCGCGCCGTGTTCGCCCCGGCACGCGACCGCTACAAGATCTTCATCCTCGACGAGGCGCACATGGTGACGCCGCAGGGCTTCAACGCGCTGCTCAAGCTGGTCGAGGAACCGCCGGAGCACGTCAAGTTCATCTTCGCGACGACCGAGCCCGAGAAGGTCATCGGCACGATCCGCTCGCGCACCCACCACTACCCGTTCCGCCTCGTCCCGCCGGCCGCGATGCTCGAGTACGTCGAGCAGCTCTGCCAGCAGGAATCGGTCTCGGTCGCGCCCGGCGTGCTGCCCCTGGTCGTCCGCGCCGGCGGCGGTTCCGTCCGTGACACCCTGTCGCTGCTCGACCAGCTCATGGCCGGCAGCGAGGACGGGGCGATCGCGTACGAGCGGGCCGTCGCGCTCCTCGGCTACACCGACGCCGCACTGCTCGACGACGTGGTCGACGCGCTCGCCGTGGCCGACCCGGCATCGGCGTTCGCCGCCATCGACCGGGTCGTGCAGACCGGGCAGGATCCTCGTCGCTTCGTCGAGGACCTCCTCGAGCGCCTCCGTGACCTCATCGTCGTGGCCGCGACCAACGAGAGCGCCGCGGCCGTCCTCCGGGGCGTCTCACCGGAAGAGCTCGACACGATGACCCGGCAGGCCGGTGTCTTCGGTGCGACCGGGCTCTCGCGTGCGGCGGACATCGCGAACCGGGCGCTGACGGACATGACCGGGGCGACCTCGCCGCGGCTGCACCTCGAACTCATGACCGCGCGGATGCTCGTGCCCGAGGCCGACGACACCCAGCGCGGTGCCCTCGCCCGGGTCGAGCGACTCGAGCGACGCATCGGTGTCGGGGACGCCGGCGGGCACCAGGCCGGGCCGGAGTCGCTCCCGGCCGCGGGGTCGACCACCGCCCCCGCGCCGAGCACGCAGCCGGCCGCACCCGCTCCTCGGGCAGCCCAGGCCCCCGCGGCTCCCGCCCAGACCCAGGCCCAGACGCTGGCGCCGGCTCCTGCTCCGGCCGCCGCCGAACCGGCCGCCACCCCGGCCCCGACGTCGACCGACCCCGGTGCCACCGCTCGGGATGCCGCTGCCTCGTGGGCCGCCGCGGTGCCGAGTGCACCCGAGGCGCCGTCGAGCGGACCCGGGTCCACGCCGGCACCCGGAGCCACGCCGACGCCCGCCGCGGGCGCTGCGAACGCGTCCTCGACCGGCCAGGGCGCGGCTGCGGGCGACGAGCCGGCCGTGCGTCCCATCGGCGCCGTCGGGTTCCAGCAGCTCCGCGACTCCTGGCCGCAGATCGTCGAGCACGTCCAGCGGCAGAAGCGTTCGGCGTGGTCCGTGGTCGTCACGGCGCAGGTCACGGCGCTGCGCGACGACGTCCTCACCCTCACGTTCCCGAGCCAGCAGGACGTCGCCTCGTTCAAGGAGATGTCCGACCCGAACGCCAGCGTCAGCGAGCTCCTGCGGGCCGCGATCGTCGACGTGCTCGGGCTCCGTGTGAAGTTCGTCGCCCGTGGTCCCGGTGGGCCGGGGCAGCAGCGACCGCCGCAGCAGCCCGGGGCCCAGCCGCCGCAGGGGGCCGCGCAGCCGACGCCGAGTGCCGCGCCTGCCCCTGACGCTGCAGGTGCTGCCGGTGCTGCCGGTGCTGCGGGTGCTGCACGGCCCGGTGCCGACCGGTCCGCCGAGACGGCTCCGGCCGCTCCCGCGCGTCCGGAGCCGACGACGTCCGAGCCGCACGGGTTCGCCGAGCAGCAGGCGGCGGGGGACTCCGCCGACCGGTCCGCTGCGCAGGAGTCCGGCGGGGGCGCATCCGCCACGGGAGCACCCTCGGCGGCGGAGTCCGCCGCGCGCGAGACGGCAGCGTCGGAGCACGCGGCACCGGCACCGGCACCGTCGCCGTCGCCGGCACCGTCGCCGGCACCGGCACCGGCACCGGCTCCGGCACGGCCGGACGCGGCGCCCGCGCAGGGAGACCAGCGCCCGACGCAGTCCCGCCCTGCAC
>NZ_JAFEVQ010000037.1:0-30190 GCF_020882855.1 Curtobacterium sp. GD1
CGGCGCACCGCGCGCGGGCGCGCGCGCGGCGCGCTCAGCGCCGCAGGCGCGCGCGCTCGGCGCGCGCGGCGTCGAGCAGCACGCGGGCACGGGCATCGAAGGAGTGCTCGGCGGCGATGCGCGCGGCCACCTCGGCCCGCGAGGCCTCGGCGGGCCACGGGTACGCCGGGTCGAGCAGCGCCGCGAGGTCCTCCCGCGACCCCGCCACCGCCAGCGTCGGCACGTCGACCACCTCGCCGAGCCCGACGACGGGGTCGGTCACCACGACTCCCCCGGCGGCCAGGACGTCGAACACCCGGTTCGACACGAACCCCCCGGCGGCCATGTCCGGCCAGTGGTCGTTCAGCACGACACGGGCGGATGCGTAGGCACGCGCGACCTCGGCGCGGGACAACGACGGCGATCCGAGGGAGGACTCCGGCACGACGTCCTCCCACCCGGGCCCGTGCACGCGCAGGTCGGCACCGAGTGCCACCGCGTCCGCGACGACGGGGCGAGCGGCGCCGCGGGTGGAGCCGACGAAGACGACGCGGCCGGCGTCCGGCCCCGACGACACGCCCGGGTGGAACACCGCCGGGTCGGTGGCCTGCAGCAGCGTCCGGACCGGCACGCCCGACCGCGCACTCGCCGCGGCGGCCCATGCCGGACCCGCCGCGAACGCCCGGTCGAACGACCGCAGTTCGGTGTCCGCGACGTCGTCCGGGTGGCTGATCACCCAGAGCAGGTTCACGGAGGCCGGGTTCGGCGGCACTCGGTCGAGCCCCCGCACGACGAGCGTGACGTCGTCCGCGCCGTCGTCGTCCCGCACGTGGGCGTCCCGGCGGTCGACGCGGACCCGCTGTCCGAGGCGCTCGAGCGCGGCGGCCAGCTCGGCCGCGAAGTGCACGTCGCCCCAGCCGTCGCCCTCGGGTCCGGCGGGCGCGGCGATCTTCAGCGACCACGCGAGCTGCTCGGTGGCCGGCACCGTCGAGGCCACGGGCGTCACCGGCCGAGCACCCCACGGCGGCACCGGCGGTCCGGCCACGACCGAGCCGGTCCCGTCGACGGCACGGTCGCGCCACGCCGAGACGGCGTCGACGGTCGCCGCGTCGACGGTGCGCCCCGCCTCGGCCGAGCGCTCGAGCGCCCAGACGACCGCGACGTCACGATCGGTGCGGTCCGCGACCTCGCGGCTCCAGGCCGACAGCGTGGTGCGTTCGTCCGGGAGGCACGGTGCCGGTACCAGCGCACGCCCGGGCATCGCCAGTGCGGGTTGGTCCGCGGCGAAGACGGTCGCAGCGGCTGCGGTGTCGCGTGCGGTGAGGATCGTCGACCGGAGTCCATCGGCGCCGGGCACGACCGACGCGGAGTCGTCGCTCCAGGGCAGCGCCCCCGGCCGGAGGAGCCTGGCCCCGTGGCGTGCGGAACCGTCGGCGAGCCAGACCCGGGCCTGCGCCACACCGTGCGCACCGGCCTCGGCGAGCACCTGGAGGTCCTGTTCGGTGACACCCACCGTCGAGTCCACCACGACGAGCACGCCGCGCACCCCACCGGCGACCCCGGCGTTCACGGCCGATCCGATGCCGTCGACGGCGTCCGGCCGCATCCACGGCACACCCCGGGGCGACGGCAGGACCGGGGAGGCGTCCGCGACGTAGGCCACGGCACGGACGTCCACCTCGGGACCGAAGGCGGTCCGGGCAGCGGTGACCATCGCGGGCAACCGGTCGTGCCGGTCGGACCGGCTGACGAGGAGCACGGTGACGCCGGTCTGCCGGACCTGCGCCGGGCCGTCGAACCCGGCCACCCGCACGGGCGACGCCGCCGTCGCGGACGGGTGTCGCGCCTCCTGGACCGCATCGGGCCCGGAGGGCGTCGCGTCGCGACGGCGGCGTCGACCGAACCAACCAGAGCCGGGCGCCACGGGGGTGACTAGGCGGAGAGGAGCCGCTGGAGGTAGACGCCGTAGCCGCCCTTGACGAGCGGGGCGGCGAGGTCGGCGAGCTGTGCGTCGTCGATCCAACCGTTGCGCCAGGCGATCTCCTCGATGCAGCCGATCTTGAAGCCCTGACGGTCCTCGATCACCTTGACGTACTCGGACGCCTGCATCATCGACTCGAACGTGCCGGTGTCGAGCCAGGCCGTGCCGCGGTCGAGGACCTGCACGCCGAGCTCGCCTGCGTCGAGGTAGCGCTCGTTCACGGTCGAGATCTCGAGCTCCCCGCGGGCGCTCGGCTCGATCGTCTTCGCGATCTCGATGACCTTGTTGTCGTAGAAGTACAGGCCGGGGACGGCGTAGTTCGACTTCGGCTCGGTCGGCTTCTCCTCGATGGAGACCGCGGTGAAGCTGTCGTCGAACTCGACGACGCCGTACGCCTTCGGGTCGGCCACGTGGTACGCGAAGATGGTCGCGCCCTCGACCTCGGTGTTCTTGCGGAGGTTCGTGCCGAGGCCCGTGCCGTGGAAGATGTTGTCGCCGAGGACCAGCGCGACGCTGTCGTCGCCGATGAAGTCCTCGCCGATGACGAAGGCCTGCGCGAGGCCGTCCGGGCTCGGCTGCACGGCGTACTGGATGTCCATGCCGAGGGCCGAGCCGTCGCCGAGGAGCGCGCGGAACTGGTCGTTGTACTCCGGCGTCGTGATGACCAGCACCTCGCGGATGCCGGCCATCATCAGCGTCGACAGCGGGTAGTAGACCATCGGCTTGTCGTAGATCGGCATGAGCTGCTTGCTGATGCCCTTGGTGATCGGCCAGAGACGGGTGCCGGAACCCCCGGCGAGGATGATGCCCTTCACGGGTGCGTCCTTTGCTTCGTTACTTCGTCGTACGGAGGGACTCGGTGTAGGCCAAGCACTCCTCGTAGGTGGGGAGCAGCCCTGCGGCGGCAGCCTGCTCGAGGGTCGGTGCGCTGGTGTCCTTCTCGGAGAGGACCGGCTCGCCGAGCCCGTCCGGCAGGGTGAGTCCCACGGTCGGGTCGAGGATCGTGATCCCCTTCTCGCGCTCCGGGTTGTAGTGCGCGCTGACCAGGTAGTTCACCGTCGACTGGTCCTCGAGCGCGACGATCGCGTGGCCGAGCCCCTCGGACAGGTACACCGCCTTGCGGTCGACGTCGTCGATGCGGACCGAGTCCCACTGCCCGAACGTCGGGGAGCCGACGCGGATGTCGACGATGTAGTCGATGAACGCCCCGCGGACGGCGGTGACGTACTTCGCCTGGCTCGGCGCGACGAGGGCGTAGTGGATGCCCCGTGCGACGCCGGCCGCCGAGACCGACATGTTCACCTGCCGCAGGTCGAGCGGGTGGCCGACCGTCTCCTCGAGGACGTCGGCCCGGTACGCCTCGAGGAATGCTCCTCGTGCGTCGCCGTGCTGGACGGGCGTGAACTCCCACGCGCCGGGGATCTTCAGTTCGCGGATCTGCACCGGGGAAGCCTAGCAAGGCGCGAGTTCGCATAGGCTGTCATGGTTCTGCGCACTGCCGACTCCCGAAACGAGACCAAGCGAGCCCGTGAAGCTATTCGTCCAGATCCCCTGCCTCAACGAGGAGAACACCCTCGCCAGCGTCATCGACTCGATCCCGAAGCAGATCGACGGCATCGACGAGATCGAGATCCTGGTCATCAACGACGGCAGCACCGACCGCACGGTCGAGGTCGCCAAGGAGCACGGTGTCCGGCACTTCGTGCACCACACCACGAACATGGGCCTCGCCCGGTCGTTCCGGGACGGCGTCGACTACGCACTGCTCCACGGTGCCGACATCGTCGTGAACACCGACGGTGACAACCAGTACCCGCAGGCGCACATCGCCGAGCTGGTCCAGCCGATCCTCCGCAAGGAAGCCGAGATCGTCATCGGCGACCGGCAGACCCGGACGATCGAGCACTTCTCCGGGTTCAAGAAGCTCATGCAGCGCTTCGGCTCGTGGGTCGCCTCGCGCGCGGCGGGCCTCGACCTGCCGGACGCCGCGAGCGGGTTCCGCGCGTACTCGAAGTACTCGCTCATCCGCCTCAACATCGTGACGCGCTTCAGCTACTGCATGGAGACGATCGTGCAGGCCGGGTACAAGCGCCTGGCGATCGCGTCGATCCCGATCACGACGAACCCGAAGACGCGCGAGTCCCGGCTGTTCAAGAACATCTGGCAGCACATGTTCCAGTCCGGGTCGGCGATCGCCCGCGTGTACCTGATGTACCGCCCGATGGCGCTCTTCCTCTGGGTCGCGGCGATCCTCGGCGCCCTCGGGGCGTGGCCGCTCGTCCGGTACCTGGTGCTCCTCGCGATGCACACCGGCGGCAACCACCTGCAGTCGATCATCCTCGGGGTGGTCCTGCTCATCACCGCGGTGCTCAGCATCGTGATCGGCGTCGTCGCCGACCTCACGCGGCTCAACCGCACGCTGGCCGAGGAACAGCTCGACCTGCAGAAACTCCAGCGCTATGGCGACTGAGGTCACCGCCGCACTGCCGGTGACCCGGGGGGAACGACGCGCCGTCATCGCACTGACGGCTGCGTTCGCGCTGCTGCTCACGCTGTGGGCCTTCCTGACGCCGATGTTCGCGGCCCCGGACGAGGCAGCGCACTTCGACGCCGCCGAACAGCTCGCGCTCGGCAAGGGGTGGCCGGCGCCGGGCGACATGGACCTGCTCAAGACGACGTACGTCGAGCAGGGGCAGTCCACGAACGTCGCCGCGGCGGACCGTGAGACCGTCGCGCAGCTCACGGCGGAGAACCCGGGCGACCACGACTTCGTCAACCAGATGTCGCAGCACCCGCCGACGTACTACGGCGTGGGTGCGGTCGTGCTCAAGGCGATCGGGTTCTTCCACCTGCGCTGGGACATCGGCGTCATGGCCCTGCGCCTGATGGACGTCGTGGTGCTGCTCCCGCTGCCGTTCCTGACGTGGGCGACCGTCCGGCGGGTCACCCGCTCCCCGCGCACCGCGATCGTGGGCGTCCTCGCCCTGTTCGCCGTGCCGCAACTGGCGCAGATCGGCTCGTCCGTCACGAACGACGCGCCCGTCATCGTGCTCGGTGCCGTGATCTCGTGGCTCGCCGCCCGGGCCCTCACCGGCGACCACCGGTGGCGCATCGCCGTGTGGCTCGGGGTGGCCGTCGCCGCGGTCTGCTCGGTGAAGGGCACCGGGCTGCCGACGGTGCCGTTCGTCGCGATCGCCCTGCTCGTCGCCGGCCACGGGACCCTGTCGTGGGGCGCCCGCATCGGCCGGACCGCCGTCGCCGGCGCGATCGTCGCCGCGGCCGGCTCGTGGTGGTGGATCCGCAACCTGGTCCTCTTCGGCACGCTCCAGCCCGACGGCGTGAGCGCCGTCCGCCAGGACAAGCCGTGGGGCCGCGAGACGAGCGCCAACTTCGGCGAGTTCATGAACGTCGAGTGGGACCGCCTCACCTCGTCGTTCTGGGGGCAGTTCGGTGCGCTCCGCTACCCGATGACGCAGATCCTCACGGACTCCCTGACCGTCATCGCCCTCGCCGTGATCGTCGGGTGGGCGTTCCGTCGCACGGCGCAGCGCAGCACGGCGATCGTGCTGCTCGTCCTGCCGGCGCTGACGCTCGTGATCCAGCTGCAGAACAACTTCTCCTCGTACGACGACACGCAGCTCATCGCCGGCGCACAGGGCCGCTACCTGTTCATCGGGCTCGTCCCGCTCATCGCGGTCAGCGCGATCGCGTGGCGGAACCTCGTGACGAGCGCACCGGAACGCGGCCGCGTCGGTTCCTTCGCGCTCTGGGGCTTCCCCGTGATCGGGCTCTACGGCCTGACGGTCGCCTACCGCGGCTTCTACGAGAACACCCACCTGCAGGTCACGGTCGCCGGTCTCGGTCGACTCGTGAACCTGACGCCCGCCGGCCGGTACGGCTTCGTCGTGGTGCTGCTCCTCGCCGCCGTCGCGGTGGTCTGGGCGCTCGTCGAGGCCCGCCGGAACGTGCTGCTCCGGGACGCCCCGCTACACTCGTCCATCGATCCAACGTCACCGACTCCGAAAAGGAACCTGACCTCGTGAAGATCCTCGTCACCGGCGGAGCCGGCTTCATCGGCTCGAACTTCGTCCGTCGCACCCTGCAGGACGCGTACCCCGGACTCGAGGGCGCCGAGGTCGTCGTCTACGACGCCCTGACCTACTCGGGCAACCTCGAGAACCTCGCCCCCGTCGCGGACTCGCCGCGCTACACCTTCGTGCAGGGCGACATCCGCGACGCGGCCAAGCTCGACGAGGTCATCCCCGGCATCGACGCCATCGTGCACTTCGCCGCCGAGTCCCACGTCGACCGCTCAGTCCGCGACTCCGGCATCTTCGTCGAGACGAACGTCGTCGGCACCCAGCGTCTGCTCGACGCCGCGCTCCGGCACGGCACCGAGCGCTTCGTGCACGTCTCCACCGACGAGGTCTACGGCTCCATCAGCGAGGGCTCGTGGGACGAGGAGCGTCCGCTCGAGCCGAACTCGCCGTACTCGGCGTCGAAGGCCGGCAGCGACCTGCTCGCCCGCAGCTACCACCGCACGCACGGGCTGAACCTCTCGATCACGCGCTGCTCGAACAACTACGGGCCGTACCACTTCCCCGAGAAGGTCATCCCGCTGTTCGTCACGAACCTCATCGACGACAAGCACGTCCCGCTCTACGGCGAGGGCAACAACATCCGCGACTGGCTGCACGTCGACGACCACACCCGTGGCATCGCGCTGGTGCTCACCAAGGGCCGCGCGGGCGAGATCTACAACATCGGCGGCGGCACCGAGCTCACCAACAAGGAGCTCACCCAGCTGCTGCTCGACGCGACCGGCAAGGACTGGTCGTACGTCGACCGCGTCGCCGACCGCCTCGGCCACGACCTCCGCTACTCGGTCGACATCTCGAAGATCCAGGCGGAGCTCGGCTACGAGCCGCAGGTGCCGTTCGAGCAGGGTCTCGCCGACGTCGTCCAGTGGTACCGCGACAACCGCGCGTGGTGGGAGCCCCTCAAGGAGCGCGCGGCGCTCGCCTGAGCCCGGACGCCACGATGACCCGCACCCTGATCACCGGCGCCGCCGGCATGCTCGGTCGCGACCTGCAGCTCGCGCTGCAGGGTCGTGACGTCACCGCGCTCGGTCGCGCCGACCTCGACATCACAGACCCCGACGCGGTCGACGCCGCCGTCGCCGGCCACGACGTCGTGATCAACTCGGCCGCGTACACCAAGGTCGACGATGCCGAGACGCACGAGTCCGACGCCGCAGCGGTCAACGCGACGGGCCCGAGGCTCCTCGCCGAGGCGGCCGTCCGGCACGGCGCGAAGCTCGTGACGATCTCGACGGACTACGTCTTCGACGGCAACGGCACCGCGCCCTACGCCGAGGACGCCCCGACGGACCCGCTGAACGCCTACGGCCGGACCAAGGCCGAGGGCGAGGCACACGTCCGCCGGATCGCTTCGGACTCGTCGTACATCGTGCGGACCGCGTGGATCTACGGCGCGCACGGGCCGAACTTCGCGGCGACGATGCTCCGGCTCGCGCAGACGCACGACACGGTGTCCGTCGTGACCGACCAGGTCGGGCAGCCGACGTGGACGGGTGACCTCGCGGCGCGCATCGTCGAGCTCGTCGACGCGGACGCCCCGGCTGGCACCTACCACGGCACGAACTCGGGCCAGGGGTCCTGGTACGACTTCACCAAGGCGATCTTCGCCGAGAACGGGCTCGACCCGGACCGCGTCCTCCCGACCGACAGCGCCGCCTTCGTGCGTCCCGCACCGCGTCCGGCGTACAGCGTGCTCGGGCACGACGGCTGGTCCCGCGCGGGCCTGGCGCCGATGCGCGACTGGCGCGAGGCGTTGCACGCGGCGACGGCCGCCGGGGTCTTCGCAGCGTGACGGCCTCGTCGACCCCGGCGACGCTCGTCGTCGGCTCCGGAGGCTTCCTCGGGCGCGCGGTCCGTCGTGCGGCGGTCGAGGCGGCACCGGGGACCGACGTCCGCGCGGCCTCGGTGCCCTGGGACGACCAGGACGCCGCGGTCGAGGCGCTCGTGACGGCGATCCGGGGCGTCCGCACGCCGGACTCCCCCTGGCGCGTCGTCTGGTGCGCCGGGACGGGGGTCGTCGCGACCGGTGCGGAGGTGTTCGAGGCCGAGCAGCAGCTCATCGGGCGGGTGCTCGAGACCCTCGCGGGCGACGAGGCCGCTCCGGGCACGCTCTTCTTCGCGTCCTCGGCGGGTGCCGTCTACGCGGGTTCCTCGCCGGCCCCGTTCGACGAGGACTCCGAGCCGGCTCCGCTCGCGCCGTACGGCCGGTCGAAGCTCGCGTCGGAAGCGCGGTTCCGCACCTGGGCCGAGTCGACCGGTGCGCGGCTGCTCGTCGGACGGTTCTCGAACCTGTACGGGCCCGGGGCGAACCTCGGCAAGGCGCAGGGGCTCGTGTCGCAGCTGGCGCTCGCGCACCTCGAGGGCCGGCCGTCGTCGATCTACGTCCCGACGGAGACGACGCGGGACTACCTCTACATCGACGACGCGGCGGCGATGGTGTTGGACGCGCTGGACACGACCGAACGGTCGACCGCCGCTGGCACCGCCGTCACCAAGATCTTCGCCTCCGGCCGCAGCGCCACCATCACCGAGGTCGTCGCCGCGGTCGAGGACGCCTTCGGGGAACCCCTCGACGTCCGCCACGGTGCCGACCCCTCGGCGACCTACCAGGGCCTCGACCTCCGGTTCGCCTCCCGGGTGCTGCCGACCGTGGACGCCCGCGACTTCACCGACTTCGGCCAGGGCGTCCGCAACACCGTCGACGCCCTGCGTGCCGCCCGGATCTGAACGTCCCCGAAGCCGCGTCCGTTTCCGAGGATCGCACGACAACTCGTAGGATTGACGTCAGTGAGCACTGCAACCGAGGACCCCCGCGGACCCGCACACCGCGCCCGGGACACCACCCGCTGGGACATCCAGGGGCTCCGGGCGTTCGCAGTCCTCGCCGTCGTCGTCTACCACCTGTGGCCGAACCGGCTGCACGGCGGGTTCGTCGGCGTCGACGTCTTCTTCGTCATCTCGGGCTACCTCATCACCGGCCACCTGCTGCGCGAGCAGCTCTCCACCGGGCGGATCCGACTCGGGCAGTTCTGGTCCCGGCGGGCGAAGCGGCTGCTGCCCGGCGCGTTCCTGACGATCCTCGCGACGGGCGCCGCGGTGCTCCTCGTCGTCCCGAGCGCCCTCTGGTCGCAGTACGGCCGCGAGCTGATCGCCTCGACGGTCTACGCGCAGAACTGGGAGCTGGCGGCCAGTTCGGTCGACTACCTCGACGCCGACAACCAGGCCTCGCCGTTCCAGCACTTCTGGTCGCTCTCCGTCGAGGAGCAGTTCTACATCGCGCTGCCCCTCCTGCTGCTCCTGCTCACGCTCGTCGTGCGGAAGCGGGTCTCCCCCGTCACCACGGCACGGATCCTGCTCGGCACGGTCGTCGTGGTCTCGCTCGTCTGGTGCATCGTGCAGACGAACACGAACCCCGGCGTCGCGTACTTCTCGACGGCCACCCGCGCGTGGGAGTTCGCGCTCGGCGGGCTCGCGGCGACCGTCGCGCTCCCCGCACCACGCTCGGTCGTGGCGCGGTCCGTCCGCTCGGGTGCCGCGATCGTCGGGGCGCTCGCGCTCCTCGCCTCGCTCGTCGTGATCACCCCGACGACGCCGTTCCCCGGCATCGCCGCCGCGCTCCCGGTCGTCGGCGCGACGCTGATGGTGACGTTCGGTGCCGGTACGCTGTTCGAGCTCCTCGGCGCGGTCCGCCCGATCGCGTTCGTCGGGCGCATCTCGTACTCGCTGTACCTGTGGCACTGGCCCCTCGTCGTCATCGTGCCGATCTGGCTCGACCACCCGCTCGGCTGGAAGAGCAAGCTCGCGGTCCTGGTGGTCTCGCTCGTCCTCGCGGCGGTCACGACGGTGTGGTTCGAGGAGCCGCTCCGGTTCTCCGGCTGGGTGCGCACGCTGCGCCCGCGTCGCGTCGCCGTCCTCGGCGTCGTCTGCACCGTGGTCGTCGCGGCACTCGGCGTCTCGACGCTGACCGCCGTGCACGTCCAGGAGGTCCAGGCCGCGACCTTCACGAAGCGCCTGCAGGACGGCGAGGTCTCGTGCTTCGGGGCTGCGGCGCAGATCAGCGCAGCGAAGCCGTGCGTGGACCCGAAGCTCGCCGACGTCCGTGTCCCGGCGCCGTCCGCCGCCAAGGAGGACGACCCGAACCCGTCACCCGACGAGCCGGACCCGAACATCAAGAAGTGCTGGAGCGGCCGCTTCGAGACCTGCGTGCTCGGCAAGACCACGGGCTACTCGAAGCACCTGCTCGTCATCGGCGACTCGCACAGCAACACCCTGCTCGGCGTCTACCGCGACCTGGCCGCGAAGAACGGCTGGCGGATCGACCTCGCCGGCATCGGCGGGTGCTACCTGACCACCGCGCACCAGCAGTCCCTGAGCCCCGCCTCGGGTCGCGGCTGCGACCGCTGGAAGCAGCAGGCCATCGCGTTCGTCGAGCAGCACCGGGACGCCGACGCCCTGATCGTCGCGCACTCGACGACCCAGATGCCGGTGGACGCCCCCGAGGGCCAGCAGCGCGACGACGCCACCCGCGCCGGTCTCCTCGACGCCTGGCAGCAGGCTGCGGGCGACGACCTCCCCGTGATCGCGGTCCGCGACAACCCGGTCCCCCGACGCGACGTCGTCGCGTGCGTGAGCCGGATGACCGGCCCGACCGACTCGTCCTGCGACAACCCGCGGTCGGTGGCCCTCGCCCAGACCGACTCGTCGGCCGAGGCCATGGCGGCGTTCACCGCCGCCGGAGGCACGGGCAGCGTGCTCGACCTGACGAAGTACTACTGCACGGACACCACCTGCCCGGCCGTGATCGGTGGCGTGCTCGTCTACCGCGACACGAGCCACATCACGGGTACCTGGGCGAAGTCGCTGGAGCCGTACATCGACCAGCAGCTCAAGCAGAAGCTCGCGTCGTTCTCACGGTGACCTGATGCGGTCCAGGAGGCGCGGTGCGGGCCCGCACCGTCCCTCCAGACACGGCCGTCACCCCGCTGGCGCGGTGCGCCGGTACCGGCTGGTGGGGCCCCCTCCTGACCCGCAGGGACGCGCGTCAGCGGCGCGCGGCCGCCAGCAGTTCGCGGTACCGGTCGCCGACGGCGTCCACGGTGTGCGCGGCCGCGGTCTCGGCCGCGGCACGGCCGAGCCGCTCGGCGAGCTCGGGGTCGGCGAGCAGGCGGTCCACGGCAGCAGCGAGCGCCGCGGCGTCGCCGGGCTCGACGAGCAGGCCGTTCACGCCGTCCTCGATGACGTCGACGATGCCGGGCACGGCCGACGCGACGATCGCGCACCCGGCGGACATCGCCTCGAGCAGGGCGACGGGCAGCCCGTCGCGGTCGCCGTTCGCGGCGGGGACGGACGGGTAGAGCGCGATGCGGGCCTTGGCGTACTCGGACGCGAGGTCCTCCTTGCCACGGGCGCCGAGGAACGTGACGGCGGACCCGGCCCGGGCCTCGAGCTGCGCGCGGAGCGGACCGTCGCCGACGACGGCGACCTCGGCCGGCTGCTCGGCCATCCGGTCGAGGGCGTCGAGCAGGACGATCGCGCCCTTCTTCTCGACGAGGCGGCCGACGAAGAGCACCCGGCCGGGGACGCGGGTCTCACGCGCGACCGCGCGGGTGATCGGCTCGAGGTCGACGCCCATCGGCACGACGTGCACCTGGTCGTCGCGGGCGCCGAGCTTGCCGAGTTCGCGCGCCATGTCCGTGCTCATGCAGGTGACCGACGCGGCGCTGCGGATCACGGAGCGCTTGACCCGCTGGAGGACCGGGTTGCGCAGGGCGTACAGGTCGCCGCCCAGCGTGGTCACCACGCGCGGCAGGTCACCGAGCACGAGCTGGCCGACGGCACCCTGCGGGATGATCCAGTGCAGCAGGGCGACGTCGGGCTGCGAGCGCCGGCGTTCCCGGCGGAGCGCGGCGGCCATCGAGCCGAAGAAGAACGGGACCTGGAGCCAGCGGGACTTCTTCGCCTTGAGGTTGTCGACGATCGCGCCGTCCGCCAGGTCGCGCCACCGGGCCGGGAAGTACCCGTACCGACGGACCTCGACGTCACCGATCCGCTGGTGCGCGCGGGCGCCCTTCGTCATCGGGGCGACGACGACGACGCGGTACTCGTCCGAGAGGGCGGTCGCGAGGTCGAGGACGAAGCCGGGCGTGCCGTCGCCGGCCTCGGCCGGGAAGGTCGACGCGGCGACGAGGAGGGTCGGACGGGGATCCGGATCGGGTCGCATCCAGCGCGCTCCCTTAGAGTTGTCGGTCGATGGACGCACAACAGCCTACGGGGTCGGCCGCAGGGTCACCGGACCCGCTCGACACCTCCTCCGACGTCGCCACGGGCGCGGTGCCGACGACCGGTCGGCGCGCTCGCGTGCTGACCGTCGTGAAGTGGGCTGCAGCGGTCGTGGCCGTCGTGTTCCTGGTCTGGAGCATCGCGAAGCAGTGGGACGACATCGCCCGTGACTTCGTGCGGCTCGACGCCCTCACGGTGGTCGTCGGCATCGTCTTCACCATCGTCGCCCTCGTCGCGAACATGCTGTCCTGGCGCGCGATGATGGCTGCCAGCGGGTACCGGGTGCGCTTGGCCGCGGCGTCCTCGATCTTCTTCGTCGGGCAGCTCGGCAAGTACATCCCCGGCGGCGTGTGGTCGATCGCCGCCCAGGCCGAGCTCGGGCGTGCGCACGGGCTGCAGCGCACCGGCAGCGCGGTCGCGGCACTGGCCTCGATGCTCGTCAGCATGGTCACGGCCGCGGTCGTCGGGATCGTCGCCGTCCTGCTCGCCTCGTCGACCGGGTTCGCGACCTTCTGGTGGCTCATCCCGGTGATCGTCGTCGGCCTGGTGTGCCTCACCCCGCCCGTGCTCGGTCGGCTCATCGCGATCGCCTTCCGGGTGCTCCGCCGCCCGCCGCAGGACACCACCCTGACCTGGTCCGGCACGGTCATGTCGCTCGTCTGGTCGCTCGTCATGTGGATCGCGTACGGCGTGCAGGCCACGGTCGTGCTCCGGGTCTTCGGCGCCGACTCCCCGACCCTGTTCCCGGTGGCCGTGGGTGCGTACGCCGTCGCCTGGCTCGTCGGCTTCATCGTGGTCATCGCCCCCGCCGGCATCGGCCCCCGCGAGGGCATCCTCGTGCTCCTGCTCGGCAGCGTCGCCGGGGGTTCCGCCCCGCTCGCGCTGGCCGTCATCAGCCGGGTGTTCATGACGATCGGCGACGTCGTGCTCGCCGGTGTCGGGGCCGCCCTCGCCGCCCGGCACCGCCGCGTGACCGCCGCCGCCACGCCCCGATCCGGCGCCCCGGTCCCTCCCCGCGCGGACTGATATGGTCGGCTTCCGGCCGCGCAGTGCGCACCACAGCACCACGAGGAGGCGCACCGCATGACAACACTCCACGTCGTCGTGGACCAGATCGTCGCCCCCGTCCCCGGCGGCATCGGTCGGTACGCCGAAGAACTGACACGGCACCTCATCGCGGGTGCTCCGGAGGGTGCCGACGTCGCCGGCATCGTCTCGGCGGTCGGCAAGGACGAGCTCGCGCACATCCGAACGCTGCTCCCCGGTCTCGGCGACCTCGACCGCCTGGCGCTCCCCCGCCGTGAGCTCTCCCTCGCGTGGCAGGGCGGCTTCGTCGGCGGCGTCGGACGCGGCATGGTGCACTCGCCGAGCGTGCTCGCGCCCCTCGTCAAGCACGACCGGTTCAGCGATCCGGGCCGGCAGACGGTCGTCACCGTGCACGACACCGTGCCGTGGACCCACCCCGAGACCCTCACGCCCCGCGGCGTCCACTTCCACCGGGCGATGGTGAAGCGCGCGTGGAAGCACGCCGACGCCGTCGTCGTGCCGACCCACGCGGTCGCGGCGACGCTGAACGGCATCCACCGCTTCGACGAACGGCTCCGGGTCATCGGCGGCGCGCCGAGCGGGCGACTGCGGACCCCCGTCGACGCCGACCTCCGTGCCGAGCGGCTCGGCCTGCCGGAGCGCTACGTGCTCGCGGTCGGCACGCTCGAGCCACGGAAGGGCCTGCAGTACCTGATCGAGGCGATGGCACACCCGGACGCCCCCGCCGACGTCCCCCTCGTGATCGCCGGCCCGGACGGCTGGGGCGACGTCGACGTGTACGGCACCGCGGAGCGCGCAGGGCTGTCCCGCGACCGCGTGAAGGTGCTCGGACGGATCGACGACCAGGACCTCGCCGTGGCGTACGACCGGGCGACGGTGTTCGTGTTCCCGAGCCTCGCCGAGGGGTTCGGGCTCCCCGTGATCGAGGCGATGAGCTTCGGCACGCCGGTCGTGCACTCGGACGACGACGCCGTGCGCGAGGTCGCGTCGGACGCCGGTGTGACGGTCGCCCGCGATCCCCGCGACTCCTACCCCGAACGACTGGCGCAGGCGGTCTACCAGGTCGTCAACGACCCGCTGCTCGCCGGGCAGCTGGCCGTCGCGGGTCCGGACCGGGCGCGCATGTACGACTGGAAGGACTCGGCCGCCGAGACCTGGCAGCTGCACGCCGACCTCTAGCGGTCGGTCTCTGCTGCGGGGTGCCGCCGGCTAGAGCGAGTCGCGCAGGCGCTGCGCCTTCTCCTCGACGAGCTGTTCGAGCCCCTCGGCGTACTCGCCGAGGCGCGCCGCGATCGCGGGGTCGGCCGAGCCGATGATGCGCGCGGCGAGGAGCCCGGCGTTCGCCGCTCCGTTGATCGCCATCGTCGCCACCGGGATGCCGGCGGGCATCTGCACGATGGACAGCAGCGAGTCGAGTCCGTCGAGGCGCGCGAGCTGCACGGGCACGCCGATCACCGGGAGCGTCGTCATCGAGGCCACCATGCCCGGCAGGTGCGCCGCCCCACCGGCGCCGGCGATGACCACGCGGATGCCCCGGGCAGCGGCGCCGCGGGCGAACCGCGTCATCTTGTCGGGGGTGCGGTGGGCGGACACGACGTCGGCCTCGAACGGGATGCCGAGCTCGGTCAGCATGTCCGCCGCAGCGCGCATCGTCGGCCAGTCGGAGTCCGACCCCATGATGATCGAGACGAGCGGCTGGACGGGGGCTGCGGTGTCGGTCACGCGACGAGCCTAGTCGAGCAGGGCGGACCGCCAGGCGTCCCCGTCGTCGCCGATCGTCCGTTCGTCGCGGACCCAGCGGGCGGCCACGGCGTCGGCGGACCCGGAGTCGACGGCGCTCCGGACCGCGTCGCGCCAGGCACCGACGTCGTCCGGCACGGCCACGACGCCGTGCCCGCGTGCGTCCCGGTAGGACGGCCGGTCGGAGACGACCGCGGGGAGCCCGAGCGCGGTGTACTCGAGCGCCTTGAGGTCGCTCTTCGCCCGGTTGAACTCCTCGTCACGCAGCGGAGCGACGCCGGCGCGCCAGCGCTGCCGGTGGTCGACGAGCCAGCGGGCGAACGCCGGGTAGTGGCCGTCCGGCACCTCGACGCGGCGGTACCAGCCAGGATCGTCGGCGTCCTCGGTCACGCCGATCACCTCGAGGCGGATCGGCGTGCCGTCGGGTGCGGTCAGGTCCGTGAAGACCTCCCGGAGCAGCTCGAGGTCGGCGCCGTGGGTGAGCGTCCCCATGTAGAGCACCCGGTGCTCGTCGGCGGGGCGAACGTCGTCGGCGGCCGGCTCGCCCGGGGTCCAGATCGTCGGGTCCAGGGCGTTCCGGACCACCACGACCCGGTGCGCGAGCGGCCGCACGAGCGCTGCGAGCTCCTCGGTGCTGACGACCACGAGGTCGGCGCCGCGCACGAGGGCGTCGATCGAGGCCAGCCGGTCCGGGTCGTACTCGGCCCGGGCCAGACGCTCGCGGCCGGAGTCCGTGAAGAAGTCGTCGTCGACCTCGGCGGCGGTCCGGGTCCCCCGCGCGGCGGCTGCGGCCAGGAAGGGTGCCACGAGGTCCCGCGGCAGGGCGTCCCGCTGCACGAGGACGGCCCGGTAGTCGGTCGTGTCGGTCCCGTCGACGAACGCGGCGGGGTCGACCTGCCGGACCTCGGCCGCACCGGTGCGCGCGAGGTGCTCGGTGCGGCGGACGACCCGCACGTGCGCCGAGGCGGGGTGCGCCCCACCGCCTCCGGCCACGACGTAGCCGAGGACCGGCAGTCGCACGGGTTCCGTGACCGGGGCCGACCGTGCCCCGGTCAGGGAGCGACGGAGTCGACGGGCGGCACGGCGGACGAGATCACGTGGCATGCGCCCATCCTCCCGCGATCCGGTGGCGTCAGCGGACCGTGACGGTCGTGCACCCCATCGAGGTGTCCCCGCCCCGGCCGATCCCGACCGCCGTCAGGCACACGCTCCGCTTCCCGCTCGACACCGCCACGGTCGCCCGGAACCCGTGGTTCCGCCCGACCCGGTGCACCCGGTCGACGTCCGGCCGCGAGGCGTCCGCCGTGGCGGTCCCCACCACCTTCCCGCCGACCGTGACGCGCACGGTGACCGGTTTCGTGAGGTCGTCGCGGTCGAACGTCCACCCCGACACCGTCACGCGCCGCTTCGCGGCCGACGCGACCGAGTCCCGGTGCGCGGTCGGCGCGACGGACGGAGCGGTCCGAGCCGGAGCAGCCGTGGCGACCGGCGTCCCGAGTCGCGCGTTCGCCACGAGGGACTTCGCGAACGCGGACCACCACTTCCCCGCCGCCGGCCCGCCGTTGCACGTGCCGTCGCTCGCACCGGGGGTCTTCACCCACAGCAGCGCGTCGAGGGCCGAACCGTCCGACACGACCCGCGGCGAGGTGCCGAGCCCGGAGCCGGGACCGTTGCACCAGGTGCCGCGCCAGCCCTGGCCGTTCCGGGAGGTGTCGATCACGTAGTGGGACCCGCCCGTGGCCGCGGAGACCTTCTCGGCGTAGGCCTGCTCCTGCGCGGTCGGGTAGTAGTTCGCGACGTTCGTGAAGAAGCCCCGCGCGCGCTGGACCCCGGCGCTGTTCAGCCGGGACGCCATCACCGCCGGCGGGACCCAGTTCGAGTTCCCCGCGTCGAGGTAGGCCGGCACGCCCGCCGCCGTGAAGGCAGCGACCTCGCGGGCGAGGATGCGGTACCGCTGGGCGTCGAGGGTCTCGCTGCACGCGCTGTTGCTGAGCATCGCGAGGGAGTCCGGCTCGACGATCACGGCCGCCCGGTGCCCGGCGACCCGGGCGACGATCTGGTCGACCCACGCGTCGTACGTCGCCTCGTCGAAGCCGCCGGCCGAGTACCCGCCGCAGTCACGCTGCGGGATGGCGTAGGTCACGAAGACCGCGGTCGTGCCGGTGCGCTCGGCACCCGCGATCGCGGCGTCGATCGTCCGCGTCAGGGTCGCCCCCTGCGTCCAGTCCCCGAGCCAGATCGCGACCGGGTACTGCGCGATGGTCTTCGCCGCGGCCGCGCCGCTCGGGTCGGTCGTCGCGAGGGCGGTCGCCTGCTTCGCCGCCTCGCTCGTGTCGGAACGGTAGGGACCGGAGGCGTAGAGGGACGACGCAGCGGCCGCACGGATCGTGGCGGCGCTCGTCGCCGCGACGGCGGTGGTCGGCGTGAGCGCTCCCGCGGCGAGCGCCACGAAGGCGCTCACCGCTCCCGTGGTGGCGAACACCCTGGCGCGGCGCATGACGTACTCCCTGTGGACGGTGGACCCTGTCCCGTCCATGGGAGCACGCCGACGCGCGGGGGTACACACGCCAGATCGGGTGCCACCCGAGCGGGTGTCCGCCCTTCTGCGGACCGTCCGAGCGCACCGTCCGCGCGGACCTAAGCCTCAGTCGTCGAAGTGGGCCGCTGCGGAACGGGCGCGGTACGTGACGTCGTCGAGGTCGTCGCCGATGACGGTCACGTGCCCGATCTTGCGACCCGGCCGGGGAGCCTTGCCGTAGAAGTGGTACTTGGCCTCGGGGAACGCCTCGAGCGCACCCGGGTACCGAGCCGCGAGGTCGCCGTCCGCCGGACCGCCGAGCACGTTGATCATGACCGCTGCCGGGGCGAACGACCCGGTGGCACCGAGCGGCAGGTCGAGCACGGCACGCAGGTGCTGCTCGAACTGGCTCGTCGTGGCGCCGTCGATCGTCCAGTGACCGGTGTTGTGCGGGCGCATGGCGAGTTCGTTGATCAGGATGCGCTCGTCGTCGGTCTGGAACAGCTCCACCGCGAGCACACCCGTGACGCCGAGCTCCGTCGCGATCCGCACGGCGATGTCCTCGGCCATGTCGGCGATGCGTCCGGCGCTGTCGGGGGCGGGGGCGAAGACCTCGGCGCAGACGCCGTCGCGCTGCACGGTCTCGACGAGCGGCCAGGCGACGACCTCGCCGGAGGGGCGTCGGGCGACGGACTGGGCGAGCTCGCGGGTGAACGGCACGAGTTCCTCGACGAGGAGCGCCTGCTCGCCGCCGGCTTCGGCGACGGCGATGAACCAGTCGGCGACGTCGGCCGGGTCGGTGACCACCCGGACGCCCTTGCCGTCGTACCCGCCACGGGCGGTCTTCACGACGGCACGTCCACCGTGGTCGTCGAGGAACGCCTGCAGCTCGTCGGGGTCGTGCACGGCGGCCCAGTCCGGCACCGGCAGCCCGAGCTCGGACAGGCGCGTGCGCATGGTGATCTTGTCCTGCGCGACGGCGAGCGGCTCCGGGCCGGGGTGCACGGCGACGCCGGCGTCGACGAGGGCACGGAGGACGTCCTGCGGCACGTGCTCGTGGTCGAAGGTGACGACGTCGACGTCCCGCGCGAAGGCGAGCACGGTCGCGGCGTCGTGGTAGTCCCCCTCGGCGGTGGCCGCGATCGCGGCCGACATGCCCGGGCCCTCGGCCAGCACCCGGATGTCGAGACCGAGCTCGACCGCGGCCGGCACCATCATCCGTGCCAGCTGTCCCCCACCGATGACCCCGACGCGCAACGCCATGCTGTGTGTTCCTTCCGTCGTTCACACCGTCCGGCGAGAACGCGCTGTCTAGAATCGCTGTTCGGGTCGCCGTCCTGTGCGACCTGCGGGTCGGCCCTCGTGAGCACGACCAGCGACAACTCTACGGACCCGGGAGAGACCGTGCGGCGACTGGTGGCCCAACTGGCACGCTTCGGCGTCGTCGGCGCGGTGGGGTTCGTCGTCGACACCGGCATCTTCAACGTGCTGCGGGCGACGGTGCTCAGCCCGGACGAGGTCCACTCCGGGCCGTTCTGGGCGAAGGTCGTCTCGACGATCGTGGCCATCTTCGTCAACTGGATGGGCAACCGCTACTGGACCTTCCGCGAGCAGCGGCGGGCGGTGGCCACGCGTGAGGGCATCGAGTTCATCGTCGTGTCGCTCGGCGGCATGGTCATCTCGCTCGGCTGCCTGGGCGTCTCGCACTACGTGCTCGGGCTGACCTCGGCGTTGGCGGACAACATCTCGGGCAACGTGATCGGACTCGTGCTCGGCACGGTGTTCCGCTTCTGGCTCTACAAGGTGTGGGTGTACCACCCCGAGCGCGGACACGACCGGGCCGTACCCGCCGCCGAGACGACTGGTTCCACCGCGGGTTCCGAGGTCGTGGGCCAGTAGGCTCGACGCGCCACCGACACGGGTGGCGTCGCCGACCCCGGGAGTCCGCTCGATGCAGTCCGAACCGCACCCCGTCGTCTCGCGGAGCGAGGGGCTGTGGGTCGCCGTCCTGACGGCGGTGTTCGGGCTCTGGCTGGTGCTCTGGGCGATCGTCGTGCCGGCCTTCCAGGCACCGGACGAGCCCGCGCACCTCGACGCCGCCGTGCACGTCGCCACCGGGTCCGGTTGGCCGGCACCGGGGACGTTGCACGTGTCGAACGCCGTGCAGGCCGCGCAACGGGAACAGGTCGCCGGGGACTCTTCGACGTGGTCGACCGTGAGCGAGCTGCTCGCGGCGCACCCCGGCGACTCCGCGACGGTCGACCAGATGACGCAGCACCCGCCGACGGCCTACGTGGTGGACGCCGTCGTGCTCCGCGTGCTGCACTACGGCTCGCTCCGCTGGGACCACGCCCTCGTCGCGCTCCGGCTCGTGGACGCGCTGCTCGTGACGCCGCTCGCGCTCCTCGCGTGGGCTTCGGTCCGGCGGGTCACCCGGTCGCCGCGGGCGGGCCTGATGGGCGCACTCGCGCTGTTCGCGACGCCGCAGCTGGCGTCGATCGGGGCCTCCGTGACGAACGACGCCCTGACGTTCCTGCTCGGCGGCGTCGTGGTGTGGCTCGCGACGCGGCTCCTCACCGGGGACCTGCGACGCCGGACGCTCGTCGGGCTCGGGGTCGCGCTCGGGCTGCTCGTCTGGACGAAGGGCACGGGGCTGCCGGCGGTGCCGTTCGTCGCGGTCGTGGCCCTCGTCGCCGGTGCGGGTGTCGTCCCGTTCCGCCGTCGCGTCCTCCGGGCCGCCGTCGCCCTCGGCGTGGCCGCGGTGATCGGCGCCTGGTGGTGGCTGCGCAACCTCTGGCTGTTCCGCACCCTGCAGCCGGACGGGTACGCCGCGATCCGACCCGACCGCCCGTTCCCCGACGGCCAGGGGCCATCGGTGTGGCACTTCCTCGACGTCAGCTGGGGCACCCTCGCCCGGACCTTCTGGGGCTCCCCGGGGCAGCGCGCGCAGGTGAGCATCGGCGACCTCCTCACGGCGGTCCTGACGCTCGTCGCGCTCGTCGTGCTCGTCGGCTGGGCGTTCCGCCGTGGCCGGACCCGGCGCACCGCCTGGACACTCGCGGTGTTCCCCGCGCTCCTGCTGCTCCTGCAGACCGCGAGCAGCGCGAAGGCCTACCTCGACACGACCGAGGTCGCGGGCACGCAGGGCCGCTACCTGTTCCCGGCGCTGCTCTGCCTCGTCGTGCTGAGCGCCGTGGCGTGGCGGCGGCTGCCCCTGCCCGGGCGCGGGACGGCCGTGCTGCCCCGGGTGCTGGCCGTGGTGCTCCCGGCCATCGGGCTCTGGGGCCTCGCGGTCGCCGCCGGGTGGTTCTGGAACGCCGCGACCGGACCGCTCTCGGCCGCGAGCATCGCCCGCTACGAGTCGTGGGGTCCGGTGCCGTTCGCCGTGGTCGCCGTCGTCGCGGTGCTCGTCGCGGTCGGGCTGACCGGCGGCGTGCTGCGGGTGTGGGTCACCCCGACCCGCAGCACGCCGACCGAGGTCAGTTCCCCGACACCTTGACGACGTCGACCCGGCAGGCCTGGACCGGCGCGGACCGGATGTCCTGGCACGTCTGCTGGACGGTGAAGCTGTCCTCCAGCGTGCCGATCGCCGAGTAGTCCCGGTCCTTCGGGATGAGGGCGTTCGTGTAGTTCAGGAAGTACTGCACGCCCGACTTCTTGAGCAGTGCGACGAACGACGGGTCCTGGTAGTCGTACTCCTGGCCCGGTTCGCCGTACATCTGCGTGCCGGTGCGGAACGCGACGAGCGTGGCGTCCCGGGTGTTCGTCCCGAGGATCGTGCTGCCGGCGGGCAGCGTGTGGTTGGCCAGCAGCAGGTCCGAGAGCGGTTCGTCCGGGGTGATGACCCCGCCGAACACCTGCCCGACGGGGATGCCCGACGGGCGCGTGCCCATCGTCGAGAAGGGCGCCTTCACGCCGTTGACGTTCTGGCTGTACGCAGCGACCACCAGGACGGCGCACGCGGCCACGGCGACGACCTGCCGCACACGACGTCCCCGACGAGCCGCCCGCCAGAACGCGGGCAGGAGTGCCCCGGCGATCAGGACCGACCCGATGAAGAGCGGGAGGTAGTAGCGCGCGTTGCCGCCCTGCGTGTCCACCGTCGCGATCCCCGCGTAGCCGAGCAGGTACACCCCGGAGAAGATGCCGACGATGCTCGCGAAGACGAACCGGCGGTAGTGCACGACGCCCGCCACGACCGCGCCGACGAAGACGACGCCGATCGCGAGCGCGAACGGTGCGAACGACCCGATGCGGTTGAAGTAGTACGGCAACGCCTCGAGCCGCTGCTCGACGTAGTACCGCACCTTGCCGACGAGGGTCGTGGTGTGGCTCTCGGTCGGAGCGGCCTCGGCGCCCGGCTGCGACACCGCTGGAAGCGTGCGCTCGGCCTCGAGGATGCCGGCGTCGTAGATCGACGGCGTGCGGTCCTCGTTCGGCGACACCGCACGGGCGTTCGGCGGCGTCGCGATGCGGTACTCGTCGCCGTCGGTGCTCGACGTGTCGCTGAACTTGCCGGAGACGTTCACGGTCAGCGACGAGCCGACCTCGATGCCGCCGAACTTCACCGACAGGGCGATGGCCCACGGCGCGGAGACGAGGACCACGGCGACGAGGGCGACGACGGGCAGCAGGACGGACCGGCGCTCGCGGGCCTCGGGGCGGTCCTGGAACCAGCGGACGACCGCCCACACCGGCACCACCACGAGGAACACCGGGACGAGGAACGCCTTCGTGAAGTACCCGAACGCGCACACGGCGCCGAGCAGCACCGCGGTGAGCACGATCCGTCGCACCGAGCCGTGCCAGGCGCGGTCGGCAGCGAGCAGGGCCCAGAGGAACCCGAGGCACCACACGAGCACGAGGGTGTCCGGGGTCTGCAGGCTGACGTTCGCCATCAGGAGCGGTGCCGTCGCGGCGATCGACCACGCGGCGGTCCAGCCGTTGCCGGTCGTCCGGAGCAGCAGCCACGCCCCCATCGCCATCACGGCGACGCAGGACAGCGTGTTCACGATCGCGAAGGCCGTGGTCTGCCCGACACCGACGGCGATGAAGGGCGCCATCAGCCAGGACACCATCGGCGACCAGTAGCCGTTCACGGCGTCCGCCCAGTGCCACTCGGCGTACTGCTTCGCGATCGACATGTACGAGATGCCGTCGATGTTCGTCATCTCGAGCCGCGTGCGGAACGCGATCACGGCGACGAGCAGTGAGGCGACGAGGAGCAGCGCACCGTTCGCGAGCAGGGACACCCGCGACGGGCGCCGTCCCTCGTGGAAGGCCCCGAAGCGGCGTCGGTGCTCCACGGGAGCGTCGACGACCGGCTCGTCGGTCGTCACGGCGTCGTCGATCGTCATGCTGCTCCCCCGCGTGGTGTTCAGCGGCCCATGCCGCGGTAGGTGAAGCCGGCAGCCGTCCAGGCGTCGCGGTCGAGGCAGTTGCGCCCGTCGATCACGACGGGCGTCGCCACGAGCGAGGCGGCCACGGCCGGGTCGAGCTCGCGGAACTCGGTCCACTCGGTGAGGACGAGCACGAGGTCGGCGTCACGCAGGGCATCGGTCGCGCTCTCGGTGTAGTCGAGCTCGGGGTGCACGCGGCGCGCCGTGACGACGGCTTCCGGGTCGTACGCGGCGACCGAGGCACCGAGGCCCAGCAGCCGGGCGGCGATGTCGAGCGCCGGCGAGTCACGGACGTCGTCGGAGTTCGGCTTGAAGGCCAGGCCGAGCACGGCGACGCGCTTGCCCGCGACGACCCCGCCGAGGAGCTCCTGCGCGAGCTCGACGACGTGCGCGCGACGACGGAGGTTCGTGGCGTCGACGTCGGCCAGGAACGCCAGGGACTCCCCGACGCCGAGCTCGTCCGCCCGCGCCTGGAACGCTCGGATGTCCTTCGGCAGGCACCCGCCGCCGAAGCCGAGGCCGGCGTTGAGGAACTTGCGGCCGATGCGGGCGTCGTGGCCGATCGCGTCGGCGAGCGCCGTGACGTCGGCACCGGCGACCTCGGCGATCTCCGCCATCGAGTTGATGAACGAGATCTTCGTCGCGAGGAACGCGTTCGCGCTGATCTTCACGAGCTCGGCCGTGGGCAGGTTGACCACGAGCCGGGGCGTGCCGCTCGCCAGGGCCTCGGCGTAGACCTCGTCGAGGGCCTCGACCGCGGCCTGTCCGGCGTCGCCGTCGGGCACGCCGTAGACGAAGCGGTCCGGGCTGATCGTGTCCTGCACCGCGAAGCCCTCGCGGAGGAACTCGGGGTTCCAGACGAGCGTCGCACCGGGGACCGCCTCGGACACCTCGGCTGCGAGGCGCGCGGCCGTGCCGACGGGGACCGTCGACTTGCCGACGACGAACTCGCCGGCGGCGAGGTGCGGCGTGAGCGCGGCGACGGCGGCGTCGACGTACGTGAGGTCCGCGGCGCCGGTCGGCCCCTGCGGCGTGCCGACGGCGAGGAAGTGCACGCGCGCACCGGCGACCTCGGCCATGTCGGTGGTGAAGCGGATGCGGCCGGAGGCCAGCGCCGACCGCAGGATCTCGGGGAGACCGGGCTCGAAGAAGGGAGCCTCACCCGCGGCGAGCCGCTCGATCTTGACCGGGTCGACGTCGACTGCGACGACTTCGTGCCCGAGCTTGGCCATGGAGGCGGCGTGCACGGCACCGAGGTAACCGCAGCCGATGACAGAGATACGCACGGGAAGACGGTACCGGAACCTCGGCGCGGTTCTCGTCCGCACCGCCCGCTGTCGAGACATCGTCAGGGTCTGACGTCGCCCCATCGCGGTCGATCCGCCCCGCCGACGATCTCGTCCCAGTCGGGTTCGCGGTGCCGTCGCCGGGCCTCGTGCGCCTCGACGAGGTCGTGCAGGACCGCCACGACGAGGTCCGCATGTGGCACGTCGCCGAGCACCAGGGCCGGCTCGTCGCCGGGGAACACGAGGACGTCGCCGGACCGGAACACCCCCTGCAGGCCGCGGCGACGCACCGTCACGTCGTAGCCCCGCGAGTGCAGGAGCTCCCGCCGGGTGCGCGTGCCGAGTCCGTGCACGACGACGAGGCGCCTGGTGGTCACCACGTAGCGCTCCGACATCCAGCGGAACAGCGGCATCGCGCCGCCGAGGAACACGAGGAGCACCACGAGACCGGCGACGACGGCGTTCAGCCAGGCGAGCTGTGCCCGGAACACCCCGAAGCCGAACCCGCCGGCGAGCATGACGAGCACCACGAACACCGCGGGGCGCACGAGCCGGCGAGCGTGCGGGCGCAGCCGCGCGACCACGCGTTCGGGCGGCGGCTCGTCGGTCATGCCGTCATGCATACCGCAGGTGGGTGACGTCCCCCACGGCGACGCCCCTGGAGACGCCCGCTCGATCCCGGATCGTGATCCGGCCGTCGTCGTCGATGCCGGTCGCGTCCCCCTCCGAGGTGGTGCCGTCCGGCAGCTCGAGGCGCACCCGCTGCCCGATCGTGCCGCAGGCCGACCGGACGTGGGACCGGACCCCGTCCGCGGCCGCACCGCCGGCGACCAGGGCGACCACGGCCTCCTGGACCGCGCGGAGGAACGCGGACAGCACACGGTCGGCGAGGTCCGGTGCCGAGCCCGTCGCGCCGGCGACCGCGAGCGAGGTCGCCGTCGGCGTCGGCAGCCGGTCGGCGGGGATGGTCAGGTTCACGCCGGCGCCGACGACGACGCTGCCGTCGGCGGCGACCTGGCAGAGGATGCCGCAGACCTTGCGGCCGTCGATCTGGACGTCGTTGGGCCACTTCACCGCGACACGCTCCGGACCGTGCAGCACGGCGACGATCGCGTCGCGCATCGCGGCGCCGGCGACGAGCGGCAGCCACCCGCGGTCGCGGTCGTCGAGGTCCGCGCGGACGAGCACGCTCGCCGCGAGCGTCTGGCCGGCGGGCGCCGACCAGGTCCGGTCGAGGCGGCCGCGACCCGCGGTCTGGTCGAGCGTCGCCACGACGCTGCCGTGCGGCTGCGTCGTCGCGAGGGCGAGCAGGTCGGCGTTCGTCGACCCGGTCGTCACCGGCTCGGTGAGCACCGCGCCCGCGGCCTCGACGACGGTTCGGCTCAGCGGGAACGTCGACGACGCAGGTGTGGACATGCAGCAAATCTACGGGCAGGAACCGTGGGGGTCCTCCAACCGACCCCGCCGTCGCCGCCGGTAGGGTGAGCGGGTGACCCCAGGAGACACCCCCGATCTCTCGACGACGGCCGGCCGGCTCGCCGACCTCCGCGAGCGGTACCACGAAGCAGTGACCGCCGCGGGCGAGGCCGCCATCGCGAAGCAGCACGCCAAGGGCAAGACCACGGCGCGCGAACGCATCGAGCAGCTGCTCGACGAGAACTCCTTCGTGGAGCTCGACGAGTTCGTCCGCCACCGCACCCACGCCTTCGGCATGGAGTCGAAGCGGCCCTACGGCGACGCGGTCGTCACCGGCTTCGGCACCATCCACGGCCGCAACGTCGCCGTGTACGCGCAGGACTTCACCGTCTTCGGCGGCTCCCTCGGCGAGGTCGCCGGCGAGAAGATCATCAAGGTGATGGAGCACGCGCTGAAGACGGGCGTGCCGATCATCGGCATCCTCGACTCCGGTGGCGCCCGCATCCAGGAAGGCGTCGTCGCCCTCGGCAAGTACGGCGAGATCTTCCGCCTCAACACCCAGGCCTCCGGCGTCATCCCGCAGATCTCGATCGTGATGGGCCCGGCAGCGGGCGGTGCGGTGTACTCCCCCGCCCTCACCGACTTCGTGATCATGGTCGACAAGACCAGCCACATGTTCGTCACCGGCCCCGACGTCATCAAGACCGTCACCGGCGAGGACGTCGGCTTCGAGGAGCTCGGCGGCGCGCAGACGCACAACGCGATCTCCGGCGTCGCGCACTACCTCGCCGAGGACGAGTCCGACGCGCTCGACTACGCCCGCTCGCTCATCGGCTTCCTGCCGGACAACAACCTGTCCGACGCGCCGGCCTACGACGTCGCGCCCGAGCTCGAGACGACCGACGCCGACCGCGAGCTCGACGTCGTCATCCCGGACTCCACGAACCAGCCGTACGACGTGACGGCGATCATCGAGCACATCGTCGACGACGGCGAGTTCCTCGAGGTCCAGCCGCTCTTCGCGCCGAACATCCTCATCGGCTTCGGTCGGGTCGAGGGCCGCACGGTCGGCATCATCGCGAACCAGCCGCAGGCGATGGCCGGCACGCTGAACATCGACGCCGGCGAGAAGGCCGCGCGCTTCGTCCGGTTCTGCGACGCGTTCGGCATCCCGATCCTCACCCTCGTCGACGTGCCCGGCTACCTGCCCGGCACCGACCAGGAGTGGACCGGTGTCATCCGCCGCGGCGCCAAGCTCCTGTACGCCTACGCCGAGGCCACCGTGCCGCTCGTCACCGTCATCACCCGCAAGGCGTACGGCGGCGCGTACATCGTCATGGGCTCGAAGCAGCTCGGCGCCGACATCAACCTCGCGTGGCCGACCGCCGAGATCGCCGTCATGGGTGGCCAGGGCGCCGTCAACATCCTGTACCGCGCCGAGATCAAGCGCGCCGAGGAGTCCGGCGAGGACGTCGCGGCCGTGCGTGCGAAGCTCGCGAACGAGTACACGTACAACGTCGCGTCCCCGTACCTCGCGGCCGAGCGCGGCGAGCTCGACGGGATCATCCAGCCGCACGCGACGCGCGTCTCGGTCGTCAAGGCGCTGCGGGCCCTCCGTGGCAAGCGCGCGACGCTGCCGCCCAAGAAGCACGGGAACATCCCGCTGTGACGGGCGCACGCTGATGGGCCGCCACGCAGCAGTGGTCCCCGCGGTCCCCGTCGACCAGGCGGTCGCGGCGGCCGCCGACGTCCGTGTCGTCTCCGGCGAGCCCACGCCGGAGGAGCTCGCCGCCGTCATCGCCGTCCTGCAGCGTCAGGCGGACGAGGCGGCGTCGCTCGGCCGTCCCGAGGTCACCGTGTCGCCGCGCTCGGGGTGGGACGTGTCCGCCCGGGGACTCCGTCGGCCGCTCGAGCACGGTGCCGGCGCCTGGAGCCGATCGCTCCGCTGAGCCGCTCCGGGGGCTTGCGCGTGCCGCACGGTGCGGGCGACCATGTACCCCTGGGTACCGGGCGGTCTCGGCGCCCCGACCGCAGGATTCCCGGTCGGTCTCCCCGCAGACGGGGGACAGCAGGGGCCGAGGGCGGCGGAAATGGCCGATTTTGTCCCCCATAATGACGACTGACAGAGCGTTCGGCTGCAGGCATAGTAGTTCGTGTTCGGTGTCCTTCAACGAAGAACATCGCAGGTCGGTGGCCGACTAGGGTACGAAGCCACCTACCAGCTACGAGTCAGGGCGATATTCGGGTTGTCGCTCAGACTCGGGTCGTGAACGGGCCGGTCGGTATCCGACCGGCCCGTTCCCCGTTTCCGGGCGCTGTCGTCCGCGCGGCGCCGACGACGTTCGGGGTCGGTCCGCCTCAGACGGTCTCGTGCCGCGGGATCTCGAGCCACACGACGACCGATTCGTCCTCGTCGCCGTCCTCGTCGTCCATCCCCGCTCCGAGCGCCGCCGACTCGCTCGCCGCGAGGTCGAGCCGCAGCCCCACGACGGTCACGGCGGACTCGGACCCCTCGGGGACGGTCCGGATGATCACGTTGTCGGCCTCCCGCGCCTGGCGCAGGGCCTCGGCGATGCGGGCGTGCACCCGGCGCAGGTCGTCGATCTCGAGGTCGTCGAGACCGCCGTCGTCGTGCAGCTGCACCGTGGCGCCACGACGACGGAGGCGCATGACCTCGTCGCGGACGTCCTCCGAGAGCAGCGACCGGCCCCGGATCTCGTCGCGGATGGCCTGTTCGAGGTGCAGGCACTCGGCACGCTCCGCGTCGTCCAGGTCACCGCCGGTCTCGATGATCCGCTGGAGCATCGGCAGCGCCATGCGCGTCGTCTGGCTGAGCCGGAACTGCCGCTCGAAGACGTGGGCGTCCTGCGCCGCCTGCCAGTCGGCGGTCTCCTGCTCGGCGCGGACGAAGTCGCGGGTGACACGGGTGGCACGACTCATCGCGGCCGTGAGGCCGGTGGCGATCACCACCCACACCACACTGCCGAGCACGCCGAGCGAGCCGAGCGCCCCGAGTCCGGCCCACGCGACGGCGTGCACGGTGAGGAACCCGACACCGACCCAGGCGAACGCGACGCGCGCGCGCACGACGAGGACGACCATCAGCGTGCCGACCGCGGCGATCCACCACGTGCCGTTCCCCGGGCCGGCGGTCAGGTCGACCGTGGGCGAGGCGACGACGGGCAGCACCACGGCCGTCGCGAGCGCGAAGCACGTCGCCCAGACCGGGAGCGGCCGACCGGGCACGAACACCGCGACACCGGTCGCCGCAGCGTAGAGGACCATGCACGCGACGACCGGCCCGATCTGGGCGGCTCCGGGGAGCGTCGTCGCCGCGAGGACGAGGTGGTACACGGAGAAGAGCGTCGCGAGCCCGATCGCGACCCCGGCCGGGAGTGAGGCCTTCACCGGTGCTCCCCCGCTGCCGGCGCCCAGTCGAGCAGCACACGGGTGCCCGCCCCCGGCGCGGTGACGATCTCGGCGGTGCCCCCGGCGGCGACCACCCGCTCCACGATCGAACGGCGGACGCCGAGTCGTTCGGCGGGGATCCCCGCGATGTCGAAGCCCGCACCGTCGTCCCCGACCTCGACGTGGACGCCGGCACCGCGCTGCTCGACGACGATCCACCGGTCGACCTCGGCCGGACCGGCGTGCTGCACGCTGTTCACCGCTGCCTGGACGGCCGCCGAGGCGACGGCGTCCGCGACGATCGCGGGCACCCGGATCGACCCGACGTGCCCACGGTCGACCCGCACCGGCGCCGCGAGCGCACCGACGGCGTCGGAGATGCGGGTCCGCAGGTCCACGAGGGAGACCGGGGGTGCGTCCCCGGGGCCGTCCGCCGCCGCGGCCTCGAGGTGGTCGATGGCGTTCCGGGCCATCCGCGCGGCGAGCATCTCGGCATCGCGGGTGTCGGCCCGGGCGGCGGAGAGGAGCGTCGTGAGCACGCTGTCGTGGACGATCGCGTCGACCTGGACCCGCTCGACCTCGGTGGCGTGCTCGCGGATCGCGTGCGAGTACCGCCGGACGGCCGTGGCCTGGGCTGCGTCGACGGCTGCCGCTGCACGGCGGAGCACGATCACGATGATGAGGGCGGCCCCGCTGAGGATCGCCGTGTAGAAGCCGTTGAGCAACGCCCCGACACCCGCGTCGCCGCCCAGCGGGGTGAACCGGATGGCCACGTACACGGCCGGCACGAGGGCGGTGTAGACGGACGCCCGCCACGGGGCGAAGCCCATCGCGGCCGCGGTCGACCCCACGGTGCAGAGCCACCAGGGCCACGGTGCCTGGTCGGACGGGATCGGCTCCTGCACGGTCAACGGCCAGGTGACGAGGGCGACGAGGAACACCAGGGCGCACACGATCTGCGCGATCTGTGCCAGGCGTCTCGCGAAGACGGACGCCCCGACGAAGAGGAACGACGCGGCGAGCGCCAACGCGACGAC
>NZ_JAFEVQ010000038.1:0-29017 GCF_020882855.1 Curtobacterium sp. GD1
CTGGCCGACAGTTCACGGGGCCGGCGGCGCGTGAGGTGTCGCTCAGCGCGAAACCTCGCGCGCGCGGGCCACCGCGCGAGACTCGCCTCGGCGGACACTTTCGCGGCTCCGCGCCCGCGAAACTGTCCGCCTCCGCGAGACTCGGGAACGCCGAACGCCGAACGCCGAACGCCGCGCGCGCCCCCTCAGGCCTCGGTACGCCTCGGGTCGCTCGGCGCCGTCCGGGCAGCCACCTCGGCCGCCCCCGCCCGCCCGAGGGTGCTCTCGCGCGGCACGAGCTCGCTCCCGAGCACCACCGTCCGGTGCACGTGCTCCGCGGGGTCCTCGTCGAGCTCGGCCAGCATGAGCTCGACCGCCGCCGCGCCCATCTCCGACCCGTGCATCGTCACCGACGTCAGCGGCACGGCACCGCCCCACGCGACGGAGTTGTGGTCGCAGCCCGACACCGGGATGTCCTCCGGCACCCGGATCCCCGCCGCGCGCAGTTCGGACACGACCGCCATCGCCAGCAGGTCCGTCACACCGAGGATTCCGTCCGGCCGCTCCTCCACTGGCATGGCGGCGATCCGTGCACCGGCGTCGGTCCCGCCGGGAGGGTCGATGTCTCCCGCGTCGATGTCGACGAGCGTGACCTCGGGGTGGGCGGCGACCGCACGGAGCACCCCAGCCCGCCGACGTTCGACGGGCTGCAGCTCCGCGCGTGCGCTGACGAACCCGATGCGTCGGCAGCCGCGTTCGATGAGGTGCTCCGTCGCGAGGAACGCCGCTTGCTCGTTGTCCACCACCACCGAGCACGCATCGACCTCGGTCGGCTCGAAGTTCACGTAGACCACCGGTCGCCCGTGCCGCCGCGTGGTCTCGACCTGCTCGCGGGACTGGGTCATCGGGGCGAGCAGGATCCCCGACACACGTGCGCTCTCGAGGAATGCGAGGTGCTCACCCTGCGCCTGCAGGTCGTCCTCGCTGCTCGTGATGAGCAGGGTCAGCCCACGCTCACGCGCGGCGAGCTGCGCACCGTTCACCATGTCGCTGAACAGGGAGTTGCGGAGGGACATCACGACGAGCCCGATCGCCCGCGTGCTCCCCGAGGCGAGTGCCCGCGCGTTGCGGTTCGGCGTGTACCCGAGGTCGGTGATCGCGGCACGGACCCGTGCTGCGGTCGCGTCGGCCACGCGTTCCGGGTGGTTCAGCACGTTCGAGACCGTCGCGAGCGAGACGCCCGCCCGAGCGGCGACGTGGTGCACGCTCGGCGGTCCGTCGCGCCGGGGGACATGCACCATGCTCCGATCGTAGGCGGACCGGCGCGCCCTCCCGGCCATCCGCCGGACGGGAGGTGCGCCCCACCAGCCGGTTCCGGCGCACCGCGCCAGCGGGGCGACGGCCGTGACGGGAGGCGCGGTGCGGCGCCGACCCGCGCCTCCCGTCCGACGCGGCTCGCCGCCCCGTTCGCCAAAGCGACGGTGTGCCGCGAACGGTCGCCAGGGGTCTGTCGCTCTGCCGGCACGGACGCCACGGCATGCCTGTGTCCTGTCGCTCCGGCGGCACGATCACGGGCACGATCACGGGCGCGCGGCGAAGCGCGCAGCGCCCAGCGCGCCTCAGCGCTCGGCGACGGTGGACTGCCGCACGACGAGCTCGGGCGTGAACTCCACGTGCAGCTGGTCCGTGCCCTGCCCCTGGTCCACCTGGGCGAGCAGCAGTTCGATCGCCCGCCGCCCGAGGTCCTGCGCCGGCTGCCGCACCGAGGTGAGCGGGACGACCGCGGCCTCGGCGAACGCGATGTCGTCGTACCCGACGATCGCGATCTCCTCCGGCACCCGGATCGACCCGCGCATGATGAACGCCTGTTCGAGGCCGACGGCGAGCAGGTCGTTCGCCGCGAACACCGCGTCCGGGCGGTCGGCGGCCGGGCGGGCCTGGATCTCTTCGCCGACGCGCCGACCCTCGAGGACGGAGAGCGACGTGGTCGGGATCACCTCGAGCGCCGCACCCGCCGCCTCGGCCGCGGCGACCGCGCCGGAGTGGCGGTCGGTGACCTGCCGGATGCCGAACGGGCCGCCGACGAAGGCGATCCGCCGGCGTCCGATCGCGGTGAGGTGCGTGACGGCGATGCGGCCTCCGGCGACGTCGTCGACGGAGACGGACGCGAAGTGCTCGTCGTCGGCACGGCGGTCCACGAGGACCACGGCGGTGCCCTGGTCACGCAGTCGCTCGAGGCGGCCGAGGTCGTCCCCGGCGGGGGAGATGAGGAGTCCGGCGACGCGGCGCTCCTCGAAGAGGTCGACGTAGGTGTGCTCGCGGTCGACCGACTCGTCGGAGTTCCCGACGAGGACGGCCAGGCCCTTCTGCATGGCCGCGTCCTCGGCGCCGCGGGCGACGTCGGTGAAGAACGGGTTGCCGCCGTCGAGCACGATGAGCCCGACGGTCGAGCTGCGGCCGGCGCGGAGCTGGCGGGCGGAGTCGTTGCGGACGAACCCGAGTTCGGCGATCGCGGACTGCACGCGTTCGACGGTCCCCGGTGCCACCTTGTCGGGACGGTTCAGCACGTTCGAGACGGTGCCGAGTGACACGCCGGCGAGCGCTGCGACGTCCCGAACGCTCACTGCCATGGGGTCATCCTGGCATCGGGGCGGGCGTTCCGGTGGAGCGACTTGCCCTCCGGTCGAACGACGAGTACCGTCTCCGCAGCACCGTTGAAACGATTCACTGACGAACACGCGAACGGAGGACCAATGGCGGTCCGTATCGGAGCCCGCAACACCACGGGCTGGAAGGCGACGATCTCGGTCGCCATGTCGAACTACATCGAGTCGGGGTCGATCATCGCGATCGCCACGAGCCTCAGCCTCTGGCAGGCGCAGTTCCACGTCGGGGACCTGCAGGTCGGGCTCCTCGCCAGCCTGTCCGCGAACGCGTTCGGCGCAGCGGCCGGCGCCATCATCGGCGGACCCCTGTGCGACCGCTACGGCCGGAAGTTCATCTACACCTACGACCTGCTGCTCTACATGCTCGGGATCCTGCTCGCGGTGTTCGCCGGCAGCTACGGCATGCTCCTCGTCGGGTTCATCCTCACCGGCATCGCGGTCGGTGCGGGCGTCCCCGCGAGCTGGACCTACATCGCCGAGCAGGCCCCGGCCGACAAGCGCGCTGCCCACGTCGGGACCGCGCAGCTCGCCTGGTCGATCGGCCCCATGGTCGGCTTCGCCCTGGCCATCGCCGCCGCGCCGCTCGGGCTCCTCGGCAGCCGCCTGATCTTCGCGCACCTGTTCGTCGTCGCCGCGATCGTGTGGTGGCTGCGACGCGGCCTGCCCGAGTCCACGATCTGGAAGGACGAGCGCGCGGCCACCGGCTCCGCGAACTTCTTCCACGGCTTCACCCAGCTGTTCAGCCGTCGCAAGAACCTCACCGCGATGCTGTTCCTGTTCGGCGTCTACGCGCTCTGGAACACCGTGGCCGGGCAGGCCGGCATCTTCCAGCCCCGCGTCTACTCCGCCACCGGCGTGACGAGCGTCACCGAGCAGTACGGGCTGCAGATCCTCGTGTGGGGCTGCACCGTCGCCGCGACGTACTTCGGGTTCATGCGCTTCGCCGACCGGATGAGCCGGAGGGTGCTCTACGCGATCGGCGCCGCGCTCGCGGTCGTCGCCTGGGCCGTCCTCATCTACGCGCCCGCGAACCTCGGCACGCTGCTGTTCTTCGCGATCGCGTGGGGCATCTCGTCGGGCATCGGCGCGCAGGCGTTCTACGGGCTCTGGACGAGCGAGCTGTTCGCGACCCGCTACCGGGCGAGCGCGCAGGGCGTCCTGTTCCTCGCCGCGCGGGTCATGGTCGGCCTGCTGAGCATCTGGTTCCCGCTCCTGCTCTCCGACATCGGGCTCCGTGCACTCGGCGGGCTCATCCTCGGCCTGCTCGCGCTGTCGTTCCTGGTCGGGACGATCTGGGCGCCGCGGACGCAGGGCAAGACCCTCGAGGAGATCGAGGCCGAACGCTACGGCACCGTCACCAGCGCGACCGGCACGGTCCGCACGCCCGAGGAGCACGCCGCGCGCCAGCAGGCGCTGCGGGGTGCGCGAGACGAGCGGACGCCACGGTGAGCGACGCGGACGGGCGGGATCCGCGCCTCCCGGACGGCACAGGAGGCGCGGATCACGTGACCCGCGTCTGCTTCCGCCTGCAGGTGGGGACCGAGCACCTCGACGCCTACCGCGAGCGGCACGCCGCGGTCTGGCCGGCGATGCTGCGGGCGATCGCGGCCGCGGGACGTCGGAACTACTCGCTGTTCCTCGACGACGACGGCCTGCTCATCGGGTACTACGAGACGGACTCGGTGGCGGATGCCGACGCGTCGCTCGCCGCGTCCGAGGTGGCCGCCGCGTGGGAGGCGCACATGCAGGACCTGTTCGACGGCGCGACCGGGCGGGCGGACCAGGCGGCGCGCGTGCTGCCGGAGGTCTTCAACCTCGAGGACCAGCTCGCGTCGGGCGCATCGTGAGCAGGAATGGTCGGGTCCCGTCGCCGGACCCGACCATTCCTGCTCACTGAACGACGCCCGCGGGGCACCGGGGACTGCAAGGCACCCTCGCTACCGTGGGGCCATGCAGCAGCCCGCAGCCGGGACCCTCCGCGTCCTCCACCTGTCCGACACCCACCTCACGGGCGACGGTGCCCTGCACCAGGGGTCCGTCGACACGACCGCCGCACTCGAGGGTGTGCTCGCCCGGGTCGACGGCGTCCCGGGGATCGGGCTCGTGGTGGTGTCCGGCGACGTGTCCGAGGACGGCACTCCGGAGTCGTACGCCGCAGTGCTCGAGCGCGTCGGCGGCTGGGCGGAACGCCACGGCGCGGCGCTCGTCACCGTCCCGGGCAACCACGACCTCCGCGAGGGGTTCCGACAGGTCCTCGCGAACGGCCACGTCCTCGGCGAGGGCGGCCGGCCGCTCATGCACACCATGGAGTACCACCCTCCGACCGTGCCGGTTTGGGGGCAGTCCCTCGTCGCGGGTCGGCGGATCGTCACGGTCGACACGAGCGTCCCCGGGGTCGGCTACGGCGAGATCGCCGAGGCGTCGCTCGAACGACTCCGCGCCGCGCTCGCCGGCGACCACGCGCCGCACGGCACCGTCGTCGTGCTGCACCACCCGCCGCTGCCGGCACCGACCGCGCTGCACGAGGCCCTGCGACTCCGCAACCCGGAGGCGCTCGCCGACGCGATCCGCGGCTCCGACGTCCGGGTCGTGCTCGCCGGCCACTACCACCACCACTTCGCCGGGACCCTCGCGGGCGTGCCCGTGCTCGTCGCGCCCGGTGTCGCGAACGACACCGACGTCACCGGCGCCTACGACGAGGAGTCCGCGTACGTCGACTCCGGAGCGCTCGTCGTCGACGTCGCCGAGGACGGCTCGGTCTGGTCGACACCGGTCCGCGTGCCGCGGCCGGACGCGGACCCGCTCGCGTTCGCGCTCGACGCGGACACCGTGGCGCGCGTCATCGAGGCGTCCACCGGGCAGTAGACGCACCGTTCGTCGGACGGGAGGGACGGTGCGGGCCCGCACCGTCCCTCCCGTCCGTCGTGTGCGGACGCCGGTACCCCGCGCGTTCGGGTTGCAGTCGGGAACTCCGAGTAGGCCGGTGGCACACCTGGAGCGAAGGAGCACCCCATGCGGATCGGCAGTGCAGTGCAGTACGACCGGTACGGCGACTTCGACGTCGTCGAGCTCGTCCCGCAGGAACGCCCGGAAGCGGGTCCCGGCGAGATCGTCGTCGAGATCGTCGCGGCGGGGCTCAACCACATCGAACGGTTCCTGCGGGAGGGCAAGCTCCAGGACCACATCGAGCTCACGTTCCCGGCTCGTCAGGGCGTCGACTTCGCCGGCATCGTCCGGGCACGCGGCGACGGGGTCAAGGACCTGCGCGTCGGCGACGAGGTGATGGGGCACGCACCGAACGGCGGGTCGCACGCCACCTGGCTCGTCGTGCCGCGCGCTGCCGTCATCAAGAAGCCGGAGCACGTCGGCTGGGAGGTCGCCGGCGGCCTCTACCTGGCCGGGTGCACCGCGGTGTCGGTCGTCCGCAGCCTCAAGCTCGGACCGGAGGACACCGTCGTCATCACCGCCGCGGCCGGCGGCGTCGGGCACATCGAGTGCCAGCTCGCGCACGACGCCGGGGCGACCGTCATCGCGCTCGGCAGCGCGCGCAACCACGACTACCTCCGCCAGATCGGCACCCTGCCCGTCGTGTACGGCGAGGGCGAGGAGGAACGCATCCGTGCGATCGCGGACGGCCGCCCGATCACCGCGTTCATCGACAACCACGGTGAGAGCCGGGCCGAGGAACTCGCGGAACGCCTCGGCGTCGCACCGGGACGGTTCGTGTCGTCCGAGGCGCGGCGCGACATCGAGATCCGGTTCCTGCGGGCGCCGGCCGAGGACGAGGAGACCCGGGAGCTCCTGACCCTCCTCGCGAAGGCCGTGCAGGACCGTCGCGTGCAGGTGCTCATCTCCGGGTTCTACCCGTTCGAGTACATCGTCGAGGCGTACGAGGACCTCGCCGAGATGAAGTCCCGCGGCAAGGTCGTGATCGGGATGCAGACCGTCGAGACCGGTGCACGGATGGACTGGTACCGCTCGGAGAAGGCCCGGGACCTGCGCGACCGGTACGCCGACGCGCGGGGGAACGACTCCGAGACGATGGCGGGCGGGTCGGCGAACCCGAGCGCCTAGCTCAGGACGTCCTTCGTGGTGAACCGGCTGTACGCCAGCGCGCCGAAGACGACGACGTAGCCGAGCTGGAGCACGGCGTTCGACCCGAACGAGTCGAACGCGATCGGGTCGCGGAGCAGGTCGCCGAACCCGAGCCACTGGTGCGAGAACAGGTACGGGTGCAGCCAGTCGAGCTGCGGCAGCTGGTCGAGCACCTGGGACGCCCCGGCGAGCACCACCGTCGCGGCCATCGCACCGACCGGCACGCTCGTCAGGGTCGAGGCGAACAGCCCGATCGCCGACAGCCCGAGCATCGACAGCGTCACGTAGAGCGCGAGCAGCACGGCCCGGCCGGCGTAGGACCAGCCGTCGACCTGCGTGCCCGAGAGCAGGGTCACCGGGCCGATCGGGAACAGCACGGCGCCGATCGCGGCCCCGACCACGACGATGAGGAGCGTCGCGGCGAGGCAGAACGCCACCGCACCGGCGTACTTCACGAGGATGAAGCGCACGCGGCCGGTCGGGGCCACGAGCAGGTAGCGGATGGTGCCGTGGCTGGCCTCGCCCGCGACGGTGTCACCCGCGACCACGCCCACGGTGAGCGGCAGGAACAGCGGGATCGACACGGTCAGCGCGGTGAACGCCACGAACAGCCCGTTGTTCGTGATGTCGCCGAGGAACGCGGGACCGCCGGAGTCGTCGCCGGTCGTGAGCCGGACGGCGACGGCGATGAGGATCGGCACGAGGGCGAGCGCCCCGAGCATCGCCCACGTGCGGCGGCGTCGGAAGACAAGGGCGAGCTCGGAGCCGAGGAGTGCGAAGGGGCGCTGGCGGGGACGCGGGGAGGCGCGGACGTCGTGCGTCTGCGGGTCGTCCGTCGGCACGGTGGCGGCGTCAGGCTGCGACATCGAAGCCCTCTCCGGTGAGGGCGACGAAGAGGTCTTCGAGGGTGCCGCCGCCGACGGTGAGCCCGCGCACCCGGACGTCGGCGCGGACGAGCTCGGTCGTGATGGTCTCGGGCAGGACCTCTGGTGGCAGGTCGGCCACGAGGACGTCGGCACCGCCCTCGTGCCGCGGGGTCAGGCCGAGACGGCTCAGCACGGTGCCGGCCTGCCCGAGGTCGGGCGTCCGGACCGTGACCGTCCGGGCACCGGCGGCGCGGAGCTCGTCGAGCGGCCCCTGCGCGACGAGCTTGCCGGTCCGCATCACGGCGGCGTGCGTGCACACCTGCTCGATCTCGGCGAGCAGGTGGCTCGAGACGAACACGGTCGTGCCGTCGTCGGCGAGGGAGCGGATGAGGTTGCGGACCTCGCGCGTGCCCTGGGGGTCGAGGCCATTCGTCGGTTCGTCGAGCACGAGGAGGTCCCGCGGGGCGAGCAGGGCGTTCGCGAGCCCGAGCCGCTGCTTCATGCCGAGCGAGTACGCGTGCGCCTTCTTGTCGGCCGCGTGCGAGAGCCCGACGCGGTCGAGGGCGCTCGCCACCCGGGTCTTGCGGGTCCGTGGGTCGGAGGTGGGGTCGGCGGCGTCGAACCGGTACAGGTTCGCGCGGCCGGAGAGGTACGGGTAGAACGCCGGACCCTCGACGAGGGCACCGACGCGCGGCAGCACGTCGTGGAGGGCCTTCGGCATCGGTTCGCCGAGCACCTCGATCGTGCCGCCCGTCGCGCTGGAGAGCCCGAGGAGCATGCGGATCGTCGTCGTCTTGCCGGAGCCGTTCGGCCCGAGGAAGCCGAACACCGCGCCGCGCGGGACGGCGAGGTCGATCCCGTCGACCGCGCGCTGCTTGCGGAAGACCTTCGCCAAGCCGGTGGTGCGGATCGCGAGGGCTGTGTCGGGCGCGCTCACTCGGCTGCGGCGACCAGCGCCGACACCGGGACCGCGCCCGCGAGGACCCGGCCGTCGTCGGTGAGGTAGACCGAGACGAGCGAGGTCTGCACCGCGCGACCGCCGTCGACCGAACGGGTCAGCTGGTCGAGCAGCCCGCTGGCGTCGTCGCCGAGCGCGGTCTGGTCGACCGAGCCCTTCGGCAGTTCGGCGATGGTGCTCCAGCCCGTCCCCGTGACCGTCGGCTCGTCGCCGGTGCGTCCGTGTCGGTGCTGCGCGTCGCCCGTGCCGTGGGCTGCCGCGTCGGAGAGGTCCTTCGTCTCGACCGTCGCGCCCGTGGGCGGCGTGAAGTCGAACAGGCGTGCGGCCGGCGCGCCGTACTGCAGGCTCGTGAAGCCGACCTCGACGGCGGGGTCGGACTGGCCCTTCGCCTCGATCGTGGCGCGCAGCGGGAGGCCGGTCTGCTGGTCGACCGCCAGGCGCACGGACCCGACGAGCGTGCCCGTCGACTTCGGCGTGAGGGTGATCTGCCAGGCGTCGTGGGCGGCGACCCGGACGTCCTTCGGCTTCGACACCGTGGTGCTCGGCGTGATCGCGTCGATCGCCTGCTTGGCGATGTCGGACGGCGTCGCGGCGCCGGACCCCGGCGTCCGGGCGTCCTTCGGGAGGGTGACGTGCGTCGCCGTGCGCTCCTTCGAGTCCCAGGTCCAGACGTCGGACCCGTTCCGGACGAGGTCCTGCTCGGCGAGCTGCTGCGTCAGCTGGACGCGCTGCTTGTCGGGGCCGTCGACGTAGACGCGGGCGGTGTGCGACGAGGTGAGGAGGCCGAGCGCGTCCGAGGCGTCGCCCTCGAGCGAGGAGCCGCCGGACCCGGTCGGGAGCTCCGGCAGGCCGAGGTCGCTCGTCTGCACGAGCTTGCCGGAGTACTTCGCGTCGGACGACCCCGCGATGCTGGCGATGACGTCCGCCGCACTCGGGTTCGTCCCCGCGACCGGGTCGCTCGACGCGTTCGCGATCATCGGCGCAGCGACGGCGCCGGCGACGACGACCGGTGCGATGACGGCGGGCAGCCAGGCTGACTTCTTCATCGGTTTCCCCTCGGTGGAGCATTCGGAGTCGGCAGTACGGTACGTCGGCCCGCCGACAGTGGGCTGGGCGTTCGTAGACTCGGGGGCGACCGACGCGGGTCGGTGGCGGCGAAGGAGGCGGCATGCGGGCGGTGCTCGGTCTGGACATCGGGACGTCGAGCACGAAGGCGCTGCTCACGCGGTTCGACGGCACCGTGATCGCCGAGGTCGGACGACGGCACGAGGTCGACCGGCCGGAGCAGGGGCTCGTCGAGATGGACGCCGCGGTGTGGTGGGACGAGTTCACCGCCCTGACCCGTGAGCTGCTCGAGCGGGTGCCGGACGCCGAGGTCGAGGCCGTCGGCGTGAGCGGCATCGGCCCGTGCGTGCTCCTCACCGACGACGACGGGGAACCGCTGCGGCCCGCGATCCTGTACGGCGTCGACACCCGGACGGCCGAGATGCTCCCCGCCGTGACGGCAGAGCTCGGCGGCGAGGACGCGGTCCGTTCCCGGTGCGGCTCCGCCCTCAGCACGCAGGCGGCCGGGGTCAAGCTCGCCTGGGTCGCCCGGCACGAACCCGACGTGTGGGCGCGTGCGGCGCGGTTCACGATGCCGTCGTCACGCGTGGTGGAGCTGCTGACGGGGGAGTACGTCCTCGACCACCACTCGGCGAGCCAGTGCACACCGCTCTACGACGTGCACGAGGACACGTGGATCGACGCGTGGTGCGAACGGCTCGCGCCGGGGCTCGCCATGCCGCGACTGGTCTGGTCGGGTGACCGGGCCGGCACCGTGACGGCCGCGGCGGCTGCGGCCACGGGCCTCCCGGTCGGCATCCCCGTGACGGCCGGGACCATCGACGCCTGGGCCGAGGGCGTGAGCGTCGGAGCCGCCGTGCCCGGGCGGATGTTCCTGCAGTACGGGACGACGATGTTCATGATCGCGCCGACCGACGAGCCGGTCTCGGTGCCGGGGATGTGGACCACCGTCGGGACCCGTCCGGGGCAGCCGAGCGTCGCCGGTGGGATGGCGACCTCCGGGGCGATCACCGACTGGCTCCGGCGGCTCGTCGACGGCGAGTGGTCGACGATGCTCGAGGAGGCCCGCTGCGCCGGCATCGGGGCGAACGGCCTGCTGATGCTGCCGTACTTCGCGGGGGAGCGGACCCCGATCGCGGACCCGGACGCACGCGGGGTGATCGCGGGCCTCACGGTGCGGCACACCCGCGGTGACCTGTACCGGGCGACGCTCGAGGCGACGGCCTACGCGGTGCGGCACAACGTCGAGGTGCTGCGCGAGGCCGGGGTCGAGGTCCATGAGCTCGTCGGCGCCGGCGGCGGGCTGCTCGGACGGCTCTGGCCGACGATCGTCTCGGACGTCACCGGGTTGCCGCAGACGGTTCCGAGCGTGACGATCGGTGCGTGCTACGGGTCGGCGTTCCTCGCGGCCGGGCTCGTCGAGGACGTGGACGTCACCGCGTGGAACCCACCGGCCGCGCGCATCGAGCCCGATCCCGCGGCGACGGCGGCGTACGAGCCGGGCTACCGCGACTACCGCGAGCTGTACGAGGCGACGAAGGCCGTCGTGCACCGGTTGGCCGCGCGCGGCTGACGTGGTGCCGGTCGCTGCGGCACAACGCAAGTGGGCCCGAACCGCGGAAAGACGCGGTTCGGGACCACTTTGGTTGTGCGGAGCGCGGCGGCCCACGCGGAGCGCGGCGGCCCACGCGGAGCGCGGCGGCGCTAAGCGGACGCGTCCACGCCCGCCGGCGCGCTGCCGTCGTACTCGCAGATCGCCGCGACCTTCGACGCGCTCGCGGACGAGCGGTCGAACTCGTAGCCGAGCCACTCCTTCGCCATGCGCCGGGCGACCTCGACGCCGACGACGCGCTGGCCCATGCAGAGGACCTGGGCGTCGTTCGACAGGATCGAACGCTCGACGCTGAACGAGTCGTGCGCGGTGACGGCCCGGATGCCGGGGACCTTGTTCGCAGCGATCGCGACGCCGAGACCGGTGCCGCAGATCAGGATCGCCCGGTCCGCCTCGCCGTTCGCGACCATGCGTGCTGCGTCGACGGCGACGTGCGGGTAGGCGGTGTGCCCGTCCGCGTCGACCCCCACGTCCACCACGGACTCCACCCGCGGATCGGCGAGCAGATCGGCCTTGATGATCTCCTTGTAGTCGAACCCTGCGTCGTCCGAACCGACCACGAGACGGTACGTCATGCGTGTGTCCCTTCCTTGTCTGCTGCACGGGTGGCGAGGACCTCGCCGACCCGCGTGAGGATCATCCCCATCGAGGTGGCACCCGCGTCGGGTGTCCCCAGGCTCTTCTCCGCCAGCGGCCGGGCACGCCCGACCTTCGGCTTGAGGTCTGCGGTCGCAGCGGCTTCCGTGACCGCGACCTGCGCGGCAGCCTGCCACGCCTCGGTGAGCGGCGTGCCAGCATCGACGCCGCTCCGCAGCTCGTCGACGAACGGGAGCAGCGCGTCGAGCAGCGTCTTGTCCCCGCGGGACGCCCCGCCGAGGTGCACGATCGAGTCCGCGAACGCCTGCGCCGCCTCGACGACGTCGGACGCCTCGTACGCGGAGCGGTCGTCGCGGAGCGACCGGCCGAACGCCTCGAGCGCCGCACCCCACAGGACCCCGGAGGTGCCGCCCGCGAACTCGGCCCACGCGTCACCGGCGCGTCCGAGGACGAAGGCGACCCCTGCCTCCTGGCCCACCCGGTCGACCGCCTTGCGGGCCGCACCGATCCCCTTCACCATGCCGCGTCCGTGGTCGCCGTCCCCGGCGACCGCGTCGATGCGGCCGAGCTCCTCCTCGTGCTCCCGCAGGAGCGCGTCGATCGCCTCGATCGCGGCGCGCGCCGTCTGCGCGGCCTGCCTGGAGGCACCACTCGCGTCCGGCACGACCGTCGCCTCGTCCTCGGCTGCGTCCACGGCGTCGGCCGGCACGAGCGCCGCGACCGGCGCCGCCACCTTGCGGTACGCGGGCGTGTACGCGTCGGCCCTCCACAGCGCCTCGAGCTCGTCGTCGAGCCACTGCAGGGTGAGCGAGCAGCCGCCCATGTCGAGGCTCGTGACGAGTTCACCGACCTCGGGCTCGACGACCTCGATCCCGGCGTCCTGCAGGAGCGGGAGCACACGGCCCCAGAGCAGGAAGAGCTCCTCGTACTTGGTGTCGCCGAGACCGTTCAGGATCGGCGCGACCCGGGGGCCGGCGGCGTCCGGGCGGTCCGCGAGCAGCCGCTCGACGAGGAGCGACGCGAGTTCGGTCGCACGGAGGAGCGGGACGTCCTCGATGCCCGGCTCGCCGTGGATGCCGAGCCCGAGGCCGAGGTGGCCCTCGGGGACGGTGAAGAGCGGCTCGGTCGCGCCGGGCATCGTGCACCCGGAGAACGCGACGCCGATGGTGCGCGTCGCCCGGTTGGACGCGGTGCCGATGCGCTCGACCTCGTCGAGGTCGGCTCCGGCGGCCGCCGCGGCACCCATGGCCTTGAAGACCGAGAAGTCACCGGCGATGCCGCGGCGCTTCGACTCCTCGTCGGCGCTGGCGATGTCGTCGGTGACGACCACGATGCGGGTGTCGATGCCCTCGGCGTTCAGCCGTTCGGCCGCGAGCCCGAAGTTCATCGTGTCGCCGGCGTAGTTGCCGAACGACAGCACGACGCCCTTCCCCTGGTCCGCCGCCTTGGCGACCGAGTAGACCTGCGCCGTGGACGGCGAGGTGAAGATGTTGCCGACGACGGCCCCGGTGGCGAACCCCGGCCCGACCACGCCGCAGAACGCGGGGTAGTGGCCGGAACCGCCGCCGACGACGACCGCGACCTGCGGCTCGGCGCCCTCCGTCGGCAGGGCGACGACGCCGCCGTGGACACCGCGGACCCGGTCGGCGTAGAGGGCGAGCCAGCCCGCGAGCTGGTCCTCGGCGAACTCCTCCGGGTCGTCGTGGATCGTGGTCATGGTGCTTGTCCTTCGCATCGAGTGGGGGTGGTGCACCGGGCGACGGCGGGACGGCCGCCGTCGCCCGGGGTTCAGTGTCCTCGGTCTCCCTGCGGGACCTTGAGGAAGTGGATCATCACGAACGCGCAGGCGTACAGGCCGACGAACGTCCAGGTCACGGCCTGGCCGCCACCGCCCAGCGCGAGCACCGCGGCGACGACGCCCGTGCCGAGGAACGCGGCTCCGCCGGCGGCGGTGGTGTACATCGCCATCGCGGCACCCTTGTGCTCGGGGGCGAGCGCCGGCATGATCGCGCCCATCGGGACGAAGCCCGCGAGCAGGCAGCCGAACACGCAGCCGGCGACGACGGAGAGCACGTAGCCCCAGTCGGACCCGGCGGGGACGAGCTGCGGGACGTACCACCAGGCGATGAGCCCGAGCGCGGACCCGACGATGCCGAACCACTTGACGGTGCGCTGCCAGCCGATCTTGTCGCCGACCCAGCCGAACAGGGCGTTCACGAGGATGTTCGTCGCGTAGACGCACACCGTCATGAGCAGCCACCGGCTCTGGCCCCAGCCGCGCTCGTTCGCGATCACGGCCGGGAGGATGACGAACATGCCGAACTCCGGCGCGGTGTTGATCAGACGGACGAGGAAGCCCATCAGGATCTTCGGTCGCGTGGCCGTCAGGCGGATGCCGCTCGTCAGCACGCGCCAGGCGCTCTCGCCCTCCGGTGCGATGCGGGAGAACCCGTTCGGCAGGCGCACCCCGAACAGCAGGATGAGGAACCCGATCACGACGAGGCCGATCGAGGCGATCATCGCGCCGGTCTCACCGACCGTGCCGCCGCCGAACACCGGGATGGCGCCGATCGCGAAGAGCGAGCCGAGCGTGGGCAGGCCGCCGGTGAAGGCGACGTAGAACCAGCCGACGGCCGAGCCGTTGCGCTCCACGGGCGTCGTGATGTTCACCCAGACCAGGAACGCGAAGGCGAACAGCGGGTACCCGAAGCCGCGGATCGCGTAGGCGACGGCGGCGAACGGCACGCTGCCGAGTCCGAGGGCGATGAGGAACAGGACCTCGAACACGACCCAGACGGCGAACCCGAGGATCATCACCCGTCGCGGACCGACCAGGTCGGCGAGTGCGCCGGAGACGTAGCTCCCCACCAGGGCGGCGAGGCTGTAGAACGTGACGATCGTCGCGACCGTGGCCTCGGGGGAGCCGAGGACCGCGACCATGTGCGGCGTGATGAAGTTCGACTCGACGCCGTTGCCGGTCATGAAGACCAGGACGGCGAGGAAGCCGAGGGCGAGCGGGCGGGGGATGCCCATCTTGTCGAGCCGGCCCTCGGTGCGGGGCATCGTCGGCGCACCGGTGGCGCGCTGTGTCGTCGTTGACATGCTTGCTGACTCCTGTGGTGGCTGCGGCTCAGGCCTGCAGGGACGGGATGATCGAGACCTTGACGCTCGCGCCCGCGGAGTCGCCGACGAGGTCGAGGGCTTCCTGGAAGCGCTCGAGCGGGAACTGGTGCGTGCAGATCTCCGACATCGGCAGGGTCTCGGCCTCGAGCAGCTTGATCGCCGCCGGCCAGGTGTGCGGGCCGAGGTGGGCACCGCGGACGTCGAGCTCCTTGTCGTCCGAGATGATCGACCAGTCGACGGACACGTTGTCCTTGAAGACCGAGTACTCGACGAACGTGCCGAGCTTGCGGAGCAGGTTGAGGCCCTGCGGGACCGCGGACGGGTGCCCGGTCGCCTCGATGTAGACGTCGGCGCCGTACCCGTCGGTGAGTTCCTTGACCCGGGCGACCGCGTCGTCCTGGGCGATGTTGATCGTGATGTCGGCACCGACCTTGCGTGCGAGTTCGAGCTTGTCCTCGACGACGTCGAGCGCGATGATCCGCAGCGGGTTCTTCTGGCGGGCACCGGCGATCGCGGAGAGCCCGATCGGCCCGGCGCCTGCGATGACGACGGTGTCGCCGAACTTGATGTCGCCCCGCTCGACGGCGTGGAACGCGCACGAGAGCGGTTCGGCGAACGCGGCGACCTGCCCGGGGAGAGCGCTCGACACCGGGTGGGTCAGGGCCTTCGCCGGCACCAGGACGTACTCGGCCATCGCGCCGTCGTAGCCCTTGAAGCCGAACATGTCGTGCACGTTGCACATCCAGTACGCGCCCTCGAGGCAGTAGCGGCACTCCCAGCACGGCACGATCTGCTCGCAGGCGATCCGGTCACCCACGGACACCCCGCGCTTGGTGAGGGCCGCGTCGTCACCGGCGACGATCGTGCCGACGAACTCGTGTCCGGGGATCCGGTCCTTCTCAGCCCAGGCGGGGCGGTTCTCGTCGCCCCAGAACTTCGCGGCGCCGTGGTAGCACTTCAGGTCGCTCGCGCAGATGCCGACGGCGTCGGTGCGGAGCAGGAGTTCGCCGGGTCCGGGGGTCGGGACGGGGCGGGTCTCGAGGCGGTAGTCCTCGGGACCATGGACCACGACGGCTCGCATCGTGGTCGGGATCTCGGTGGGCGTCGCGGCCGTGGTGGTCGCGTTCTCGGTCGTCGTCGACATGAGCTGCTCCTTCGTCGGGGTGCTTCGGCGACGACTGTACACCCCGCGGAACGTTTGTCCAGAACACAATTTCTGGTACGGTCGGCACAACGCAAGGGAGCGAACATGACCACCGACTTCGCCGCAGCCCTCCGACCGGGCCCGGACACGATCGACCTGACGAACGACTTCAGCGGCCGCACGGCGGTGGTCACGGGCGGTGCGTCCGGCATCGGCAACGCGATCGCCGTGGCCCTCGCGTCCCGCGGTGCCCGGGTCGCCATCGTCGACGTGCGGGCGGACGGCGCAGCAGCCGCCGCGGCAGCGCTGCCGACCGCCGGCGCACCGGCCCACCTCGGCCTCGGCTGCGACGTCACGGACGAGACGTCGGTGGCCCGCGCGGTCGCCGCCGTCACCGGTGCCGCCGGCCGGATCGACGTCCTCGTGAACTGCGCCGGCGTCGCGCTGCTCGCCCCCGCCGAGGACCTCGACCCCGGTGCCTGGGCCACGACCATCGACGTCAACCTCACCGGCACCTACCGGGTCGCCCAGGCCGTCGGGCGGCACATGCTCGCCGCCGGGTACGGCCGGATCGTGAACATCGCCTCGCAGGCAGCGCACGTCGGCATCGACGGCCACGCGGCGTACTGCGCGTCGAAGGCCGGTGTCATCGGGCTCACCCGCGTACTCGCGCTCGAGTGGGGCGGACGGGGCGTCACCGTCAACACCGTGTCGCCGACGGTCGTGCTGACCGACCTCGGCCGCGGGGCGTGGGCGAACGAGAAGGGCCTGCGCCACCAGGACGAGATCCCCACCGGACGGTTCGCGACACCCGACGAGATCGCCGCCGCCGTCCTGTTCCTCGCCGGGGAGTCGAGCGCCATGGTGAACGGCGCCGACCTCCGCGTGGACGGCGGGTTCACGATCCGCTGACGCGTGCCAGGGCTACGATCGCCCCATGTCCGCCGAGAACCCCGCCGCCGAGGGTGCCCGGACCCGCTTCCCGCTCGACACCGTCTACCAGGCCGCGCGGATGTACTACCTCGAGGACGCCACCCAGGTCGAGATCGCCTCGCGCCTCGGGGTGTCCCGTCCGACGGTCAGCCGGCTCGTCGCCGAGGCGCGGAAGGCCGGCCTGGTCCGGATCGAGGTCGTCGACCCGTTCCAGGACGAGACCGTCGCGCTCGCCGAGCGGCTGCAGGTGGTGCTGGGACTCCGTGCCGTGCACCTCGCCGCGGTGACGCACACCGCCACGCTCGGCGCCGACCTCGCCGCCCCGCTCGCCGCCGCGGTCGAGGGGATGGGCCTCGTGCCGGGTGACGCCGTGCTCATGTCGTCGGGTCGGACGGTGTACGACGTCGCGCACGCCGGCATGCCGCAGCTGCCGGGCGTGCAGCTCGTCCCGACGGTCGGCGGGCAGGCCGACCCGATGCCGTGGTTCCAGACGAACGAGATCACCCGCGCCGCCGCCGAGCACTCCGGCGCGATCCCGGCGTTCCTGTTCGCGCAGGCCCTGCCGTCACCGGCGATGCGGTCCTCGCTCGACGAGGACCCGGCGTTCCAGCACGTCGTCGGCCTGTGGGGTCGGGCGAAGGGCGCCATCCTCGGCATCGGCGCGCCGACCCCGACCCGCGACGCACTCGCGCGGGGCGTCCCGGTCGAGGACGCCGTCTTCGACCAGGCGGCGGGTGACGTCTGCCTCAACTTCTACGCCGCGGACGGCTCGGCGATCGAGTTCCCGGGCAGCGACCGGATGGTGCGCACCTCCCGCGAGGTCCTCTCCGCCGTCCCGCACGCGATCGGCGTCGCGGTCGGTGCCGCGAAGGTGTCGAGCATCGTCGGGGCCGTCCGCGGGCGTCTCGTCAACGAGCTGGTCACCGACGCGGCCACGGCGCGCGCCCTGCTGGACGCGCTCGCCTGAGCGGTCCCCACCTGTGGGCCTGGAGGCGCGGTGCGGGCCCGCACCGCGCCTCCAGGCCCACAGGTGGTGCGTCTACTGCGTGCGCCGAACGTCCCACAAGTGGTGCACCGGGTCGTGCGCGTAGTACGTGGCGAGCGTGGCGATGGTGAACGCGCTGCCGTCCGACCGGAGGCCGGTGCGTCCCAGCTGGTCCTCCCGCACGTCGTCGAATGCACGGGCAGCACGGTGCGCCGCCTCGCCGAGCTCCCGCACGACGGTGGCGGGGTCCTGCTCGCCGTAGCGGTCCTCGACGGCCGTGGCGTCCTGGTCCCAGTTCGGGAAGGTCGGGGCGTCCTCGGTGAGCATGAGCGTCAACCGCTCTGCCATCTTCCGGTGGACGTCACGCACGTGCGCGGCGTACTCGAGCGGTGACCAGGTGTGGTCGTCGGGGCGGTCGCGCACGTCCGCACGGTCGAGGACCGCCGTCCACGCCGAGGTGTTCGCGTCGATGATCCCCGGGACGTCGCGGATCGTGACCGTGCTGCCGTCGTAGCCGCACTCGGGGCACGCGGACTCGATGACCCACGTCCAGTTCTTCGTCTCGGGTTCGATCGCCATGGCTGGATGTTATGGCCTCGTTACCGTCCGCCCCGATCCGCGTGCCCGAGGCGATCGGCGCTGACCCCCGTTCGGGTGACACGCCGGTTCCTGTGAATCACCGGCCAATGACATTTCGGTTGCTCGGTAACGTCGTCCGCTGTTCCCGGGCCGGTACCCGTCGGCCCGCCGATCCTCGAGGAGAGATGCATGGGCTCCGATCCCAGCAGTACCCCCACCCGACCGCACCGACGCCTGCGCGAGAGCGACGTCACCGTGGTCGACAAGAGCATGATGCGCCGTGCCGTCAGCGGCATGGTCGTCGGCAACACCATGGAGTGGTACGACGTCGGCGTCTACGGCTACCTGGCCGTCACGATGGGGAAGGTCTTCCTCCCCACGGCCGAACCCTCGGTCCAGATCCTGTTCAGCCTCGGTGTCTTCGCGGCGACGTACATCGCCCGGCCGCTCGGCGGCATCGTGTTCGGTCGTCTCGGCGACCGCATCGGGCGGCAGAAGGTCCTCGCGACGACGCTCATCATGATGGCGGCGTCCACGTTCCTCATCGGGGCGCTGCCCGCCTACGCCACGATCGGGGTGTTCGCGCCGATCGTCCTCGTCGTGCTGAAGCTCGCGCAGGGCTTCTCGACCGGCGGTGAGTACGCCGGGGCGACGACGTTCGTGACCGAGTACGCGCCGGACCGCCGCCGCGGCTTCTTCGCCAGCATCCTCGACTTCGGCAGCTACCTGGGCTTCGCGCTCGGGGCCACCGTCGTGTCGGTGCTGCAGCTCACCCTGGGCGAGGAGGCGATGACCGCCTACGGCTGGCGCTTCCCGTTCCTCGCCGCCGGGGTGATCGGCGTCGTCGCGATCTACTTCCGCCTGCGCATCGAGGAGTCGCCGGTGTTCCAGGCCACCCAGGCCGCGCAGGAGGCCGCGTCCGAGACCCGTGCCTCGCTGTCCGGGGAGCGCCCGGCGAACGTGTTCGTCATGGTCCGCGACCACTGGCGCCCGATCGTCATCGCCGTGATGCTCGTCGCCGCGTCGAACACCGTCGGGTACGCGCTGACCTCGTACATGCCGACGTACCTCACCGACTCGCTCGGCTACTCGGCGCTCGACGGCACGCTGCTCACCATCCCGGTGCTCGTGCTGCTCGCGGTGATGCTCCCGCTCACGGGCAAGCTGTCCGACAAGCTCGGCCGTCGCGTCGTGATGTGGATCGGTGCCGCGACCACCGTCGTGCTCGTCGTCCCGGCGTTCCTGCTGATCGGGCACGGCGCGCAGTGGTCGACGCTCGCCGGGCTCGGGCTCCTCGCGCTCATGACGGCGCTGTGGGTCTCGAACCAGGCGGCCTCGCTGCCGGCGCTGTTCCCGACGTCGACCCGGTACGGCGGCATGGGGTTCGCCTACAACATCGCGATCGCGGTGTTCGGCGGGACCACGCCCCTCATCGTGCAGGCCCTGCTCACGGCGACGGGCGACGAGCTCGCGCCGGCGTACTTCCTGATGGCGATGAGCGTCGTCGGGGCGATCGGGGTGTTCTGCATGAAGGAGTCCTCGCGACGCCCGCTGCCGGGGTCGATGCCGGCGGTGGAGACCGCTGAGGAGGCCCGCGAGCTCGTCCTCACGCAGGACACGAACCCGAACCTCGACCTGGGGGACCTGCCGTTCGCCGCCGAGGACGCTGCCCGCCGTGCGCGCGAGCGGGAGATGAGCGCGGTGCGCTGACGTGGCCCGCTGACGCGACCACGGACGGGAGGCGCGGTGCGGGTCCGACCCGCACCGCGCCTCCCGTGCGTGCGTGCGTCTGTGCGCATGGTGCGACGTTGCACCAGTCGATCGACGTGTGTCTCGTCGGATGATGCGCGCGCACTGACCGAGCGCGCACCCGCACCCGCCGCGGGCGTCACTCGTGCCGGTGCTCCTCGGACGGGTCGAGCGCCGGCCACACCGGGAACGGGTCGACCCACGTGCGCCACACCTCCGGCCCCGCGAGCAGCTCGTCCGACGTGAGGAGCGCCCCGTCCAGCGCCCGCTCGATGGCCGGCACGTCCAACCGCTCGCCGACGAACCAGAGCGCCTGCCCGATCGGCGCGTCCGCGTCCCACGACGGGTTCGCGGTCGGGTCGAGCGCCAGCATCGCCCCGAGGCTCGACCACGACCCAACGTGGTCCGGCCGGGAGGCGAGCCGGAAGAACCCACGGGACCGCAGCACCCGGCCGTTCCGCCCCGCGGTCAGCTCCCGTTCGATCACCGACGCGAGGCGGCCGGGGTGGAAGGGCAGCGGCTCCCGGTAGCGCAGCGCGACCAGGCCGTCCCGCGGGTCCCGTCCGACCGAGCCCGAGAGTGCGCGCATCCATCCCGCTCCCTGGGCGAGGACCCGCGCCGCTCCGCCGTTCGACGCGGGCAGGTCGGCCGCGCTCCGGATCGACGAGAGCGCCACGACGACCGCCTGCGGGGCCAACCGGTGGAGCAGCGCGAGCAGTCCGCGGCGGCGCCCCAGCGGCACCGGGCCGACCCGGTCGAGGACGATCACCGTGGCGTACTCGACGAGCGACGCCACGCGGTCGGCCGCGACGAACGCGTCGTCGACCTCGGACCAGAGCAGGTGCGCCACGTCGTCCGCGCGCAGCACGCTCACCACGTGGCGGAGCACCCGGTCGTCGCCGGTCTCCGCGCGCGCGGCGTTGGCGAGCATCATCCCCACCGCACGCGTGTCGGCACCCGGCGGGAGCGTGACGACGAGCCCGTGGTCGGCATCCGGCCCGCAGACCCGGTCGAGGTGCTCGGCGCGGTCGGCGACGGCTCGGACCGCGGCGACGGCGTTCGCGGGCGCGTGCATCCGGTGACCGGTCGCGAGCCGGACGGCCACGCGGTCGGCGTCGACGTCGTGCAGGGCGGAGACGAGGGTGATGGCGGCGGGACGCATGTCGGCTAATGTACATGATCATCGTTCTCAACAATGAGGACACCGACGCAGGAGGTCGCTCGTGAAGGTCCGCAACTCGCTCAAGGCGCTCAAGAAGATCCCGGGGTCGCAGGTGGTCCGCCGCCGCGGCCGTGTCTACGTCATCAACAAGCGGAACCCCCGGTGGAACACCCGGCAGGGGTGACGTCACCGGCGTTCCGTAGGGTGGCTCCATGCGACTGCTGCTCATCCGCCACGGCCAGACCCCAGCGAACGTGAACGGCGTGCTCGACGCCGTCGTCCCCGGACCGGGCCTGACCGAACTCGGGCAGCAGCAGGCCGATGCCCTGCCGGCAGCCCTCGCCGACCGGGGGATCGAGCGGCTGTTCGTCTCGACGATGGTCCGCACGCAGATCACCGCGGCGCCCCTCGCCACGTCGCTCGGCCTCGAGCCGGTGGTGCTGCCGGGCCTCCGCGAGATCGAGGCCGGCGACACCCAGGGCAAGCGCGACCAGGTGTCCGTGCAGACGTACATCTCGACCGTGCACGGCTGGTCGCTCGGGGACCGCACCACCCGGATGCCCGGCGCCGAGAGCGGGACCGAGTTCTTCGCGCGCTACGACGACGCGGTCCGGCAGATCCTCGAGACCGGCGTCGACGTGGCGGCCGCGGTCAGCCACGGAGCGGCCATCCGGACGTGGGCGAGTGCCGCGGCCGACAACACGCCGGACCACTTCGGCACGAAGCGCCACCTCGAGAACACCGGGATCGTCGAGCTCGAGGGGTCGTTCGACGACGGCTGGCGCCTCGTCGACTGGGAGGGCGAGCCCGTCGGCGGCGAGCAGCTCATCGACCGGACGGCGCAGGACCCGACCGGCGAGCGGTTCTGACGCGACCAGCAGACAGGCGGGAGGCGCGGTGCCAGCCGGCACCGCGCCTCCCGTCCGAGGGGGCGACCGTTACGCGAGCTGCGAGGCGGACGTCAGCGGCACGATCACCCGGTGCGCTTCGCGCAGGACGTCGAGCGTCTGCTGGACCTCGTCCGCACGCTCCTCGGGCGTCCAGCCGAGCGACCCGGCGAGCACGTCGGCCAGCTCGTCGAGCAGGTCGATCGTGACGCCGCCGACGAACGCGAGGTTCGTGCGGCGCAGCACCACGTCGACCAGGTGCACGGCCTGCTCGTGCTCCGCGAAGTACGCGACCTCGGCGCGGGTCAGCGCCGGGTCCGACTCGAGGGGCTCGACCGGTCCGTCGACCAGGACGTCGACGACCTCGGCGGCACGGGTGCCGTAGCGCTCGAGCAGCCCCTCGACGACGGACGCGTCGAGACCGTCGCGGTGCGACTTGATCCAGAGGGCGCGCTGGGCGTCCGTGGTCGGGAAGTCCTTGCCGCCGCCGATCGCCATGCCGGTCGTGTCGACCGTCCGGGTGATGCCGAGCTTCGTCGTGACGTCGGTGGAGAGGTGCGCGGCGAGGGCGCGGAACGTGGTCCACTTGCCGCCGACGAGCGACAGCACCGTGGTCCGCGGCAGTCCGGCGATCGGGGTGTCCACGATCCGGTAGTCACGCGAGACGAAGCCGGGGGCGGTGTCCTCGTGACGGGGGAGCGGGCGGATGCCCGAGTAGCTGTAGACGATGTGGTCGCGGGTGAGCGCGATCTGCGGGAAGACGTGCTCCACCAGGCCGAAGAAGTAGTCGATCTCCTCGTCGGTGGTGGTGACGGGCTTCGCCGGGTCGGCGTCGATGTCCGTCGTGCCGATGAGCACCCGGCCCTTGAGCGGGTAGATGAGCACGATGCGGCCGTCGTTGTTCTCGAAGAAGAGCTCTCGGCCCTTCGTCGCCTCGAGCAGCTCGGGGTTGTCGACGACGATGTGGGAGCCCTTCGTGCCGCCCATGAACTTCGTCTCGCCGCCGAACGCCTGGTTCGTGAGGTCGGTCCAGGGGCCGGACGCGTTCACGACGACGTCCGCCGTGAAGACGAACTCCTCGCCGGTCTCACGGTCACGGAGCAGGACGCCACCGTCGCGGGTCCCGGCGGCCTCGACGTAGTTCACCGCACGGGCGGTCGACGCCGAGCCCTCACCCGTCCCCGCGGCGAGTCCGTCCTTGAGCACGTCGAGCGCCAGGCGCTCCGGCTCGTGCACCGAGGCGTCGTAGTAGGTACCCGTGTACTTGAGGTCCTTGTTGAGCGCCGGCATGTCCGCGAGCGCGGCCTTCTTCGTGAGGAAGCGGTGCTTCGGGACCGAACCGCCGTCGCGCGAGAAGGAGTCGTAGATCGTCATGCCGATCTTGATGAGCGCGGCACCGCGCTCCTTCGTCGAGCGCTGCTTGTGCGTGAGCATCCGCAGCGGGGCGTTCATGATGCCCGAGAAGGTCGAGAAGATCGGCATCGTGGTCTGCAGCGGCTTGACGTAGTGCGGGGCGATGCGGATGAGGCCGTTGCGCTCCTGCACGCTCTCGCGGACGAGGCGGAACTCGCCGTTCTCGAGGTACCGGATGCCGCCGTGGATCATGTGGCTCGACGCGGCGGACGCGCCCGAGGCGTAGTCGCCGCGCTCGACGAGGGCCACGTCGACCCCCTGCAGGGCGAGGTCGCGGAAGGTGGCGATGCCGTTGATGCCGCCACCGACCACGAGGACCTGTGCGTTCGGGCGCTCCGTGAGCGCGTTCACCGTGTTCCGGGGCTGCGTCTTCTTCGACATTGCTGCGTCGCTTCCTTCGTGGGTTCCGTGGTGGTTCGACATCGATCGTGCGCCTCCGTGAGAAGGCGGGCAACTCGCGTGCACGAACGTGCAGCACACGTGTCCGGACGGGCCGATCGAGGGTCGGGAGGCTCGACAGGGGTTGCAGAGGCCGTGCACGTCCGTGCATGCTCGGTTCCCATGAGTGACGCAGCGCAGCCCATGCGCACGCAGCAGGCGCTGCGCGCCGCGCATCTGTACTACCTGCAGGACCTGACGATGGACGCGATCGCCGACGAGCTCGGCACCTCGCGGTCGTCGGTCTCCCGCCTGCTGAAGTACGCGCGGGACACCGGACTCGTCGACATCCAGATCCGCTCGCCCCTCGACCAGGCCGCGGCGCTCAGCCGGAGCATCCGATCGCGCTTCGGGGTGCACGCGCACGTCGTGCCGGTGCCGGACCACACGAGCGACGTCGACCGACTCGAACGCGTCGCGCTGTCCGCTGCGCGCATCCTGACGCAGTACGTCGAGTCGAACATGGTGATCGGGATCTCGTGGGGCTCGACCGTCAGCGCGGTGAGCCGCTACCTCGTGCCGAAGACCACGCACGGCTCCACGGTGGTGCAGATCAACGGCGCCGCGAACACCCGGACGACGGGCATCGTCTACGCGTCCGAGATCCTGCGGCGGTTCGGCGAGGCGTACGGCGCGTTCGTGCAGCAGTTCCCGGTCCCGGCGTTCTTCGACGACCCGGCCACGAAGCAGGCGCTCTTCCGGGAGCGTTCGATCCGCCGGGTGCTCGACCTGCACGAGCGCATGGACCTCGTCGTCTTCGGTGTCGGAGCGCCCCAGGCCCCGGTCCCCTCGCACGTGTACTCCGGCGGGTACCTCGACCCGTCCGACCGCGACGAGCTGACCAAGGCCCAGGTCGTCGGTGACGTCTCGACGGTGTTCTACCGCGCGGACGGCTCGTGGAAGGACATCGGGGTGAACGCCCGAGCCGGGGCTCCGGACCTCGACACGATCAAGCGTGCGCCGCGCCGGGTCTGCGTCGTGGCCGGACGCTCGAAGGCCGCGTCGCTGAAGGGCGCCCTCGCCGCCGGGTTGATCACCGACCTCATCCTCGACGAGAGCGTCGGGCAGGCGATCCTGCAGCCCTGACCCCGGGGGTGCGGTCCCGATTGTCGGTGGTGCCCCGTAGGTTCTCGACCATGGTTGCCACGATGGACACCCGCCACTCCGGTGGCGCCTGCAGCGTCGGGGACACGCGGTACTCGCGGCGGATCGCGGGCACCGACGTCGACCAGGCGCTCGCCTTCTTCACCGGGGACTACGACTTCCGCTCGCCCGCGGTCCGGCGGACCCACCGCGACACCCGCTGGGACTTCGCCGGCGTGGGCGACGAGCTGTTGTCGCTCCGGTCCTCGCGCTTCCTGGTCGACCTGCGGAGCGACAGCCGTGTCGACGACGCGTTCCTGGTCGCCTGGATGCGCAGCGGGTCGAGCACGATCACGTACGGCGGGAACTCCCACGAGCTCGAACCGGGCGTCCCGGTCGTGCTGCCCTTCGCCGACACGTACGAGCTGCACCACCGCGACATCGGCCTCAACCTCGTGCACCTCGACGCGGGGTTCCTCCGCTCGGTCGTCGGCGAGGACGAGTTCGCGTTCGAAGCGCTCCGCCGCCCGACCGCCGACGGCATGCGGGCCTGGCAGTCGGTCGTGCGGGCGTACTCGTCGACCTGGCTGGACGTCGGGCACGAGCTCACCGCGGTCGCCCGGCGGGACATCGCCGAGGCGTTCGCCACCGCGGCGGTCGCGGCCTTCCCCGAGCGGAGCCGCTGGCGCACGACGGTCACCGGCAGCGGGCCCGAGCACGAGCGGGTCCGCCGTGCGCTCGAGTACGTCCACGAGCACGCGCGCGACGCGATCGGGACGCCGGAGATCGCCGCGGCGGCGGGGCTCAGCCCGCGCGGCCTGCAGCAGTCCCTCCGCCGGCACCTCGACCAGACGCCGGGCGACCTGCTCCGCGGCGTCCGGCTCGACGGTGCCCGTGCCGACCTGCTGCGCGGCGACCGTGACGACACCTCGGTGGCCGACATCGCCAGGGCGTGGGGCTTCGGCCACCTCGGTCGCTTCTCGGCCACGTACCGCGCACGGTTCGGGGAACTGCCGAGCGAGTCCCTCCGCGCTCGGTAGCGTGGCGGGATGGACACCGTCGTCACCGCCCTCCGTTCCGCGCTCGCCGATCCGGACGGCGTGGTCGTCCGGACGGAGCGCGGTGTGCTCGACGCGGCACGGACGGACAAGTCCGGCTGGATCGCCCCGGGTGGGCCCGTCGCCGTGGTCGACGCCCGGACGGTCGAGGACGTGCAGGCGACCCTCCGGACGTGCTCCGGCCTCGGCGTCCCGGTCGTCCCGCGCGGCGCCGGCACCGGGCTGGCGGGCGGGGCGAACGGCACCGAGGGCACCGTCGTCCTGAGCGTGGCGCGCATGGACCGCATCGTCTCGGTCTCGACGGAGGACGAGTACGCGGTGGTGGAGCCCGGCGTGCTGAACGGCGACCTGAACGCGGCCGTCGCTGAACACGGCCTGCGGTTCGCGCCCGACCCGGCGAGTGCGGCCATCGCGAGCGTCGGCGGGAACATCGCCACGAACGCCGGCGGCCTGCGGTGCGTGAAGTACGGCGTCACGAGAGAGGCAGTGCTCGGCCTCGACGTCGTCCTCGCGGACGGGCGGCTCGTCGCCACCGGGCACCGCACCGTCAAGGGCGTCACCGGCCTCGACCTCACGGCGCTGCTCGTCGGGTCGGAGGGCACGCTCGGGGTGATCGTCGGCGCGACCGTCCGGCTCGTGCCGATCCCGGCGGGGGAGCCGGCCACCCTCGGCGCCGTCTACCCGACCGTCGAGGCCGCCGCCCGCGCCGCAGCGTCCGTCGTCGCCGGGGCGGAGCGTCCGTCGACGGTCGAACTGCTCGACGCCGCCGCACTCGAGGGGATCGCGGCCCACCTCGGGCCGCAGGTGATCGCCGAGACGGTGGGGAGCACCGCGGCGGGCGGGGTGTTCCTCCTCGTGGAGTACGACGGGCCGGGTGCGACGGAGGCGGCGCTGGGAGCCGTGCCGCGCCTCCAGGCCGAGGGCGGGACCGTGCACCTGGCCGGGTCGGCGGCGGAACGCGACCGCCTGCTGACGATCCGCCGGTCGTTCCACCCGGCCATGGAGGCGCGTGGCCGGGTCCTCATCGAGGACGTCGCGGTGCCGCGCAGTCGGCTCGCCGACATGTTCGCGCGCGTCGAGGCCATCGGGGAGCAGTACGGCATCGCCATCCCCACCGTCGCGCACGCCGGGGACGGCAACCTGCACCCGAACTTCGTGTTCGAGGGCGACGAGGTGCCGCAGCACGTGTGGGACGCGGCCGACGCGATGTTCCGGGCGGCGATCGAGCTCGGCGGGACGCTGACGGGGGAGCACGGCGTGGGGGTGCTCAAGCGGCGGTGGATCGGCGACGAGCTCGGCGACGACGTGCTCGAGCTGCAGCGGGGGATCCGACGGGTGTTCGACCCCGCGGGGATCCTCAACCCGGGCAAGGTGTTCTGACGCCGAATCTCGGCACACGGAACCGGGCCACATTGCTCAGATGTTCGGCCGAAACAGTCCTGTAACGAACCTCGGCGCATCGTGGGTGTCGAACGCGCACCGCCCACGAAGGAGTCAGTGATGCTGATCGGCGTCCCAACCGAAGTCAAGAACAACGAGTTCCGCGTCGCCGCGACACCCGCCGGTGTCGCCGAGCTGGCGCTGCACGGACACGAGGTGCTCGTGCAGTCCGGAGCCGGTGACGGGTCGTCCTTCCCGGACGCCGAGTACGCCGCGGCCGGGGCCACCATCGTCCCGACGGCCGCCGAGGTCTGGGCGCGCGCCGAGATGATCCTGAAGGTCAAGGAGCCGGTCGCCGCCGAGTACGCCTCGATCCGACCAGGGCAGGTCCTGTTCACCTACCTGCACCTCGCCGCGGACCGGCCGCTGACCGACGCGCTCGTCGAGTCCGGGGCGACGGCCATCGCGTACGAGACCGTGCAGCTGCCGGACCGGTCGCTGCCCCTGCTGTCACCGATGTCCGAGATCGCCGGGCGGTTGTCGGCGCAGGTCGGCGCGAACCACCTGATGCGGGCGAACGGCGGGCGCGGGCTCCTGCTCGGCGGTGTGCCCGGCACCCCGAAGGGCCGAGTCGTCGTGGTCGGCGGCGGGGTCGCGGGCGAGCACGCGGCGACGATGGCGCTCGGCCTCGGCGCCGAGGTCACCGTGTTCGACATCAGCCTGCCGCGCCTGCGTGCGCTGGACGCCCGGTTCGACGGACGCATCACGACGCTGCGGTCCTCGGCGCACGCGATCGCCTCGGCCCTGCGCGAGGCCGACCTCGTCATCGGGTCGGTGCTGATCCCCGGGGCCTCGGCGCCGAAGCTCGTGACCGATGCGATGGTGGCGGACATGCAGCCGGGGTCGGTGCTCGTCGACATCGCGATCGACCAGGGCGGGTGCTTCGAGGGATCGCACCCGACCACGCACGACGACCCGACGTTCGCCGTGCACGACACCGTCTTCTACTGCGTGGCGAACATGCCGGGAGCGGTGCCGCGCACCTCGACGATCTCGCTGACGAACGCGACGCTGCCGTACGCCGTGGCGATCGCGAACCAGGGGTGGGAGGCGGCGACCGCTGCCGACCCGGCCCTGGCGCTCGGGGTGAACGTGCACGCGGGGCAGGTCGTGAACGCCGCCGTGGCGGCGGCGCACGGCCTGGCGGCCGCGGCGCGCTGAGCGCGGGCGCGCGCGCGCTCAGCG
>NZ_JAFEVQ010000039.1:0-28882 GCF_020882855.1 Curtobacterium sp. GD1
GGCGCGGTCTCCTCGACGGCGGGGTTGTAGTTCGTGTTCGTGTTGATGTCGTAGACGACCGTGCGACCGTCCGTCGTCTCCATGAACTCGACGCCCGCGATCTGGATCCGCTGCTCGGCGAGGAACCCGCGGAGCTGCTGGACGAGCGGGTGCTCGGCGGTGACCTCCGTGCGGACGCTGAACGCCGGGGGTGCCCCGGCGACCTCGGTGCCGGGGACGTCGCAGACAGCACCCGCGATGACCTGCGGGACCTCGCACGCGTCGGCCGGGCACAGCTCGAAGCTGCCGGCGCTCGTGTCGACGCGGACGGCGTAGACGAACTCGCCACCGACGAACTCGGCGCGCGTGATGAACGGCTCGCGGGCCGTGAGGTACTCCTGCAGCAGGGTGATGCCGTCGACGGGCTCCTCGAACTCCGGGCTGTCGACGTAGGCGTCGAACTCGGCGAGCGAGTCGAACCGGCGGACGCCGAGGCCCTTGCCGCCCTGGTTGTGCTTCGTGATGAACGGGACGTCCTGGCCGCCGGTGAAGTCGTGGGCCGCCTGCTTGAGCGTCGTGCGCCCGAAGACGGCCGTGGTGCGGGGCACGTCGAACCCGGCGTTCCGGAGCAGTCCGTGCTGGGCGACCTTCGAGACCTCGAGCTCGAGGACGTGGCTGCCGCCGACGACCGGTCGACCGGCGCGCTCGAGCCAGCCGAGGACCGCGCGGGTGTACTCCTTCGAGTGCTCGTGCCCGCGCGTGTGGGAGCTCGCCGACATCCGCGACCAGTACACGCCCGGTTCGGGGTCGGCTGCGAGGTCGATCTGTCCCTCGGTGAGGAGGATCTCCTCGACGGGGACCCCCTCGGCCTCGAAGGCAGCGGCGAGCGGCGGGAACCACTCGGGGTTCTCGTGGATGACGTACACGCGGGGAGTGCTCACCTCGCCACCCTAGGCACGGCCTGCCGGGAGTCGCCAGGTGTGTGACGCGGGTTTACTCCGTCAGCGGGCGAAGGTCTGCTGGCCGACGACGCCGAGGAGCTCGAGCTTCTGCGCGTCCTCGCTGCCCGTCGGTGCCGTGAAGAGCAGCAGCGCCTGCGTCTGGCTCGTCGTGTGGAGCACCTGGCAGTCCACGCTGATGCGACCGAGCTCGGGGTGGACGAACGTCTTGTGGTCCTCCCACCGGCTCGCCACCTCGTGCAGGGACCACAGCGCTCGGAAGTCCGCGCTGTTCGCCTCGAGGTCGGCGATGAGCTCCGCTGCCCGGGTGTCCGTCGGTCCCGCGGCGCCGACCGCGGCGCGGAGTGCGGCGACCTGTGCCCGGGCGAGCCGCTCGTGCTCCTCCGGCGCGTACTTCGCCCGTTCGTAGCCCGTCATGAACCAGCGCCACGGCTGGTACCGCTCGTTGCCCGGCAACCCCGTGGTCGTGCCGAGGAGCGCCGCCCCGAGCCGGTTCTCGACGAGGGTCTCCCCCAGGTCGTTCACCACGATCGCCGGGGTGTCCTCGAGGCGGTCGAGCACCCGGAGGATCGCGGGGTCCACGTGGTCGGAACGGTGGACCCGTGCGGGCGCGTTGTGCCCGGCGAGGCGGAACAGGTGGTCGCGCTCGTCGAGGCTGCAGCGGAGCGCCCGGGCGATCGCCGCCACCATCTGCTCGGACGGCTGCGGTCCGCGCTGCTGCTCGAGGCGCGTGTAGTAGTCGGCGGACATCCCCGCCAGCGCGGCGACCTCCTCGCGCCGGAGGCCCGGCGTGCGGCGGCGCTGCCCGGATCCGAGTCCGACGTCCTCGGGGCGCAGCAGTTCGCGGCGGCGGCGGAGGAAGTCGGCGAGCCCGGGGCGGTCCATGCCTTCATCGTGCACCGGGCCCGGCGACCGTGCCAGGGATCGGCGGTCCCCCGATGACGGCGCTCTGGTTCGGGCGGTCGGGCGGGTGGATCGTGGTCGTCATGGACATCACGAACTCCACCGTCTTCATCCCCGGCGCGACCTCGGGCATCGGCCTCGGGCTGGCCCAGCGCCTGCAGGCAGCGGGCAGCACCGTCGTCATCGGCGGCCGACGTCGCGCCCTGCTCGACTCACTGCACGACGAGTACGGCTTCGGCACCGTCGAGCTCGACGTCACCGACCCGGCGTCGATCACCGCCGCGGCCGCCTCCGTCATCGATGCCTACCCGTCGCTCGACGCCCTCGTCACGATGTCGGGCATCATGCGCGCCGAGGACCTGCGATCGTCGGAGCACCTGGCAGACGCCGTCGCCACCGTCGAGACGAACCTGCTCGGCACCATCCGCCTCATCGACGCGTTCCTGCCGCACCTGCTCGGTCGTCCGGCGTCGACGATCGTCACCGTGTCGTCGGGGCTGGCGTACACACCGCTCGCCGCGACCCCGACCTACAGCGCCACGAAGGCCGCGGTGCACTCGTACACGCAGTCGCTCCGCCAGCAGCTGACCGGGTCGCCCGTCTCGGTGCTCGAGCTCGTGCCGCCGGCGGTCGCCACGGACCTGATGGGCGAGGGCGTCGACTTCGGCGGGATGCCGCTGTCCTCGTTCCTCGACGAGGTGGTGTCGCTGCTGCAGGGCGGCGCCGCGCCGGAGATCCTGGTGCAGAACGTGCTGCCGCTGCGGTGGTCGGAGCGGGACGGGACGCAGCAGCAGCTCATCGAGGCGCTGGCGTCGCGGGGGCACTGACGACCGGCTCGCCTTCGGTGGCGCCGTCCGCCTCGCTCAGTCGGTGGCGCCGTCCGCCTCGCCGCGGGCTCCGCGCCGTCGGATCACGCCGTCGAGGATCCGGTTGACGAGTCGCCAGGCCGGCCACGCGAGGGCCCCGACCAGCGCCGTGTCGACCGGGCGGCCGAGCGCGCGGATCACGACGTACGCGCCGGTCATCGCCAGGCCGGTCGACAGGGCGGCGTTGAGGCGGCGGGGCGTCCAGCCCTGGCCGTGGCTGTGGTCGTGGTCGTGGTGGTGGTGGTCGCCGGCGCCGTCCCCGTCGTCATCGTCGGGGAGGCGGTCGAACGTGATCCCCCACGCGACGAACAGCCCGCCCAGCACGACGGCCACCCACGCGGCGTCGTCGGACGGATCCCGGAGGAGCGCGAGCACGGCGAAGACCACGATGGCGCACCCTGCGACCACTGCCGTGAGCAGGAGGACGAGTGCGGAACGGGAACGCGGTGCAGACACCCGTCGAAGCCTAGGGCCATCCGATCGATCCGCGCGTGCCCCGTTCGGGACCCCGGATCAGAGTGCCGCGAGCAGGTCCTGGAGCTCCGCCTTGGCGTCGGGCATGCGTTCCGGTCCGGTGAGCCGTTCCCGCTGCACGGCGATCCGGACCGTGCCCGCCCTGGGGCCGTCCTCGGTGGTGAGCAGCACCGACTCGCGATCGGGGAACGTCCACCGCGCCGACGGCCGCTTCCCGCCCCGGCGTTCCGAGGTCGGGGCGAACCCGAACGCCGTCGTGCAGACCGGCACGACCCCGTCGAGCACCGTCTCGCGCTCCCCGGGCACCTGGCGCGACGCCGACACCGCGAACGAGCCGTCCGATCGTTGCCCGGGGATCCGGAGGCCCCGCGCCTGCTCGTACCCGATCGTGACGCCCTGCGCCCACCACGGCTCGACGCCCTGTTCGACGATCCAGGCGGCGATGGCGGTGTGCCCGATCGTCCGTCCGTCGATCTCGTCGATGCGGGCGTACCAGTCGTCCGGGGTGCGACCGGTCGCCGCGAGCACGTTGTCGGCGGCCATCCCCTGCGCGTGCGATCGCACCGTCCCGTCGGTCATGCGGCCATCGTAGGGGCGGTGCGATCGCATCACGCTCGTGATCTCGTCAGCTCGCGGATCCGGACCGCAGTCGCCGCGCAGCATCGACGCCGTCAGGCGAGATGAGGAGCGGGAGTTCCTCGCGCCGAACGGTGCCGAACGCGACGTCGCACGTGACGATGGCGCTGACTTCGGCGGCGATCGCGGTCGCGACCTGAACTGCTCCCCGGGTGGTGAGCCCCCACGTCGACATCAGCGTCCTGGCCGATGTCGAACGCCGCGTCGAACACGTCGAGCTCGAGGAGCGTGGTGTACAGGATCGTGGTGTCCATCAGGTCGAGGCGGTCGAGGAACGCGACGGCCTCGACGTGATCCGGCTCGGAGGGGTTCAGGGCGCGCAGCACGAAACTGCTGTCGAGGAGTACCTGGTCCGGACGCGCGGTGCAGGTGGAGTAGGTGAGCACTCCGCGGTCACCGAACGCCGTCGGGCTGAGCGGCTCGAACACCGCTCAGACGGCGGTGCGTCGGAAGTGTTCGACCGGTGCGGGCCTGACCTCACCCTGGAACGAGTTCAGCGCGCGATGCAGCCGAACTCGACGTTCTTCCCGCGTCCCTTCGCGCGGCGGCGTTCGTGTGAGGATCGATGCCATCTCCGCCGCGGTGAACACGCGGACTCCGTGACGCACCACGGCCGGAGCGGTGTCGGTGGCTGGCGGTCGGTACTGGACGCTCATGGTGTCTCCTTCGGTTCGTCGGGACGACCGTAGGCGGGCACGGAGCCGGTCGGCAAACATGTTGGATTTCCATGACTTCGGGGCAGGTGCTCGCGCTCGACACCGCTTCCCACGAGGATGGACGGTGATGAACGACCGCCTCGCCACCGTCCAGCGCATCGTCGCCGAAGCCGGCATCGACGCGACCGCCCGGGAACTCCCCGACTCGACCCACAGCGCCGCGCAGGCCGCCGCCGCGCTCGGCACCGAACCGGGAGCGATCGCGAGCAGCCTGCTGTTCCTGGCCGACGGGGAACCCCTGCTCGCGATGACGTCCGGCCGGCACCGGGTCGACACCGACCTGCTCGCCGCCCAGATCGACGCGACCGAGCTCACCATGGCCACCGCGAAGCAGGTCCGCGAGATCACCGGGCAGCCGATCGGCGGCGTCTCGCCCGTCGGGCACCCGGCCCCGATCCGCACGGTGGTCGACGAGGCGCTCCGCGAGTACGACACGGTCTGGTCGGCGGCGGGGACCGCGAACAGCGTGCTCCCCCTGACCTTCGAGCAGTTGCTGTCGCTGACCGGTGGGACGGTCGTCCGGGTCAACGACCACTGATGGCGGCGCGGACGCGGGTCGAGCTGGGGCGACGAGAGGACCTCGGCGCCGACTGCGCGAACTGCTTCGGCCTGTGCTGCGTCGCCCTGGCGTTCGCGAAGTCCGCGGACTTCCCGTTCGACAAGGACGCCGGCGACCCGTGCACGAACCTCGACGACGCGGACGGCTGCCGGATCCACCCGCACCTGCGTGAGCGGGGCTTCTCCGGCTGCACGGTGTTCGACTGCTCGGGGGCCGGGCAGAAGGTCTCCCGGCACACCTTCGCGGGCCGCTCGTGGCGCGACGACCCCGAGACGCAGCGGTCCATGTTCGCCACGTTCCCGATCGTCCGACGACTCCACGACCTCCTGCGGTACCTCGACGAGGCGATCACCCTCGTGCGAGCGACACACGACGAGACCCCCTGGGTCGCGGGCTTCGAGCGCGTCCGCCTGCTGAGCGACGGGACGCCGGAGGACCTCGCCACCCTCGACGTCGACGCGGAGTACGACCGTGCCCGTCCGCTCCTGCTCGAGGCGAGTGCGATCGCGCGTCGGCAGGGTCCGGTCGGTGCCCACGACCAGCGAGTCGGTCCGGGGACGGACCTCGTCGGCGCGGACCTGCGCGGGGCCGACCTGCGCGGGGCGACGCTGCGGGGGTCGCTCGCCATCGCGGCGGACCTCCGGGGCGCCCGGTTGGACCGTTGCGATCTGCTCGGCGTGGACCTCCGCGACGCGGACCTACGCGGCACCGATCTCCGTGGCGCGGTGTTCCTCACGCAGATGCAGGTCAACGCGGCGCGAGGCGACGCGGCCACGGTCCTACAGGAGGGGTTCCAGCGCCCCGGGCATTGGAGCACGACGGCGGACGCGGCCGCCGGGGTCACTCCGCCGCGGCGAGGACCGTCCGGCCGAGCCGCACGAAGTCGTCGGCGCTGAGCATCTCGCCCCGAGCCGTCGGGTCGACCCCGCCGGCGGTGAGGAGATCCGACGCCCGGGCACTACTGCCGAGGACACCGGAGAGGCTCTGGCGGAGCATCTTCCGCCGCTGCTGGAACGCCCCGTCGACGAGCGCGAAGACCTGCGCCCGCAGTGCTTCGTCCCCGGGCGGGTCGTGCCGGTCGAACCCGACGAGGACACTGTCGACGTTCGGCACCGGCCAGAACACCTGCCGGCTGACCTGTCCGGCGATCGACCACGACCCGTACCAGGCGGCCTTCACGCTCGGCGCCCCGTAGACCTTGCTGCCGGGGCCCGCGGCGATGCGGTAGCCGACCTCGGCCTGCACCATGACGAGCGCCCGTTCGATCGACGGGAAGGTCGCCAGCAGGTGGAGCAGCACAGGGACGGAGACGTTGTAGGGCAGGTTCGCGACGACGTGCGTGGGCGCCTCGGGCAGGTCCGTCGCGGCGACGGTGAGGGCGTCCTGGTGGATGACCTCGAGCCGGGCCGCCGGTTGCATCGTGGCGACCGTGTTCGGCAGCTGGGCGGCGAGCCGGCCGTCGATCTCCACCGCGGTGACGGACGCGCCCGTCTCGGTCAACCCGAGCGTCAGCGAGCCGAGACCGGGACCGATCTCGAGCACCTTCGAGTCGGCGGTGACCCGACCGGACGCCACGATGCGACGGACGGTGTTCGCGTCGTGCACGAAGTTCTGGCCGAGCTTCTTCGTCGGCGTGACGTCGAGCTGGGCCGCGAGGTCCCGGATCTCCGCCGGGCCGAGGAGCGACGCCACTACTGCTCCACCGTCACGGGCTCGGCGTCCCACGCGCCGTAGACGAGCTCGGTGGTCGAGGCGATCTGTGCCGCGAGCATCGAGGCGTCGGTCCCGAGGGTCTCGGCCATCGACCGGAGGGTGAGCGGGATGAGGTACGGCGCGTTCGGGCGGCCGCGAAACGGCGTCGGCGTGAGGTACGGGGCGTCGGTCTCGACCATGATCAGGTGACGCGGTGCGACCTCGAGCGCGGCACGCAGGGGGGCCGCGTTCTTGAAGGTCACGGTGCCGGCGAACGACATGTACCAGCCGCGCTCCGCGCAGAGCCGGGCGAGGTCGGGACCGCCGGAGAAGCAGTGGAACACGGTCTTCTCGGGAGCGCCGACACGGTCGAGGACCTCGACCACGGCGTCGTGCGCGTCGCGGTCGTGGATCGTCAGCGCGAGGTCGTGCGCCTTCGCGATGCGGATGTGCTCCTCGAACGAACGGACCTGGGCGTCGCGGCCGTCCTCGCCGGTGCGGAAGAAATCGAGACCGGTCTCACCGATCGCCCGGACCCGGGGCAGTGCCGCGAGCCGTTCGATGCCGGCGAGGTGCTCGTCGAGGAGACCCTGTTCCTGCAGCGACGGCGCCTCGTTCGGGTGCAGCGCCACCGCGGCGAGGACCCGGGGTTCCCGTGCGGCGATGGCCGCCGACCACTCCGAGGTGGCCAGGTCGGTGCCGACCTGCACGACACCGCGGACGCCGACGCTCGACGCGCGGTCGAGGTGTTCCCGGTAGTCGAGCGCGCCGTCGCCGCCGTCGGCGATCTCCATGTGGGTGTGGTTGTCGTAGACCGGGACGACGAGCGCCTCGGGCAGGGGCGGGTAGGTCAGGTCCCGCTTGGACCCGTCGCCGTCACCACGGGCGCGGAGGTGGGCGTCGGTCACGCTGCGCCCTGCTCCGACTGTTCGATGCGCGGGAACAACCCGGACTCGAGCGGGACCACGGTCGAGGCACCCTGCCACTCCCAGGCACGGTCCACCCGCTGCTCGGCGATCGATCCGCCGGCGCCGATCGAGGCCCAGAGCTTCTCGGTCGCCTTCGGCATGACCGGCGAGAGCAGGACGGCAACGGTACCGAGCCCACGGAGCGCGGTGGCCAGGACGGTGCCGAGCCGCTCGCGCTGCGCGTCGTCCTTCGCCAGCGCCCACGGCTGCTGCTCGGTGATGTACCCGTTCAGCGCGTCGACGAGCTCCCACACCGCGGCGATGGCCTCGTGCGGGGCGAACGCGGCGATGGCGGCGTCGGCGCGCTCGGTGACGGAGACCGCGAGCGCGTCGATCGCTTCGTCGGACGAGGTCAGCGACCCACGCTCGGGCACCGCACCGTCGAAGTACTTCTGCAGCATCGCGACGAGTCGGGAGGCGAGGTTGCCGAAGCCGTTCGCGAGCTCGGCCTGGTAGCGGGCGGAGATGTCCTCCCAGCTGAAGTTGCCGTCCTGCCCGAAGGTGATGGCACGGAGGAAGTAGTAGCGGAAGGCGTCGGACCCGAACGTGTCGGTGATCTCCGACGGCGCGATCCCGGTCAGCTTCGACTTCGACATCTTCTCGCCGCCGACGAGCAGCCAGCCGTGGCCGAACACGCGCTCGGGGACGGGCAGACCGGCGGCCATGAGCATCGCCGGCCAGATCACCGCGTGGAACCGGGCGATGTCCTTGCCGACGATGTGCACGCTCGGCCAGAGGCGCTGGAAGGCCTCGTCGTCGTCGGTGCCGTACCCGAGCGCCGTGACGTAGTTGAGCAGGGCGTCGAACCACACGTAGAGGACGTGGTCGTGGTCCCAGGGGATCTGGATGCCCCAGTCGAAGCTCGACCGCGAGATCGACAGGTCGCGCAGACCCTGCTTGACGAACGAGATGATCTCGTTGCGGACGCTCTCCGGCTGGATGAACAGCGGGTTCGACTCGTACAGGTCGAGCAGGCGCTGCTCGAAGTCGGACATGCGGAAGAAGTAGTTGCGCTCGGACAGCACCTCGACCGGGATCGAGTGGATCGCGCAGACCTGCTGCCCCTCGTACGCACCGGTGCCGGGGACGAGGTCGCTCGGCTGCTTGTACTCCTCGCAGCCCACGCAGTAGAAGCCCTCGAACTCGCCCGCGTAGATGTAGCCGTCGTCGTACAGCTTCTGCAGGAACGCCGTCACGCCGCGCTCGTGGCGCTCGTCCGTGGTGCGGATGAAGTCGTCGTTCGCCACGTCGACCGTGTCGAGGAGCGGCTTCCACGCCTCGGTCACGAGCCGGTCGGCCCATTCCTTGGGCGTGACGTCGTTGGCCGAGGCCGTCCGCAGGATCTTCTGCCCGTGCTCGTCGGTGCCGGTGAGCAGCCACGTGTCGTCGCCGCGCTGCCGGTGCCAGCGCGCGAGGACGTCCGCGGCGACCTCGGTGTAGGCGTGCCCGATGTGGGGCACGTCGTTCACGTAGAAGATCGGCGTGGTGATGCTGAACGAGGACCCGTCGGACATGCGGACCATCCTACGGGCGGGCGGGAGCCGCATGACGCGCCCCGCGCGCCACCTGTGGAGAACCGGACGGGAGGCGCGGTGCGTGTCCGGAACCGCGCCTCCAGTCCGGTGACGCTCGCGTCTACCGCGCCGCCAGCGCGCCCTCGTAGAGGTCGCGCTTCGACAGCCCCGTCGCGTCCGCGACGGCCGCGGCCGCCTCCTTCATGCGCGATCCGGCGGCCACACGCTCCAGCACGAGCCGGACGCCGTCCTCGATCGTCGTGTCGTCGAGCGCACCGGTCGACCCCTCGACGACCACGCAGATCTCACCGCGTACCCCGTCAGCTGCCCACGCCGCGAGCTCCGCGAGGGACCCGCGCCGGACCTCCTCGTGCAGCTTCGTCAGCTCGCGGCAGACGACCGCGCGCCGGTCGTCCCCGAAGCCCGCGGCCATGTCCGCGAGCGTGTCGCCCAACCGGTGCGGCGACTCGAAGAACACCATCGTCCGCTGCTCCCCGGCGAGCGACGCGAAGAGCCGCCGACGTTCCCCGCCCTTCCGCGTCGGGAACCCCTCGAAGCTGAAGCGGTCGGTCGGCAGCCCCGACACGGCGAGCGCCATGAGCACCGCCGAGGGTCCCGGCAGCGCGGTGACCGTGACCCCGGCGGCCGCAGCGGCCTCGACGAGGGGGAAGCCCGGGTCGCTGATGGCGGGCATGCCGGCGTCGGTGAGGACGACGACGTCCTCGTCCCGCGCGAGCTCGACGACCTCGGCTGCCTTCGCCCGTTCGTTGTGCTCGTGCAGTGCGATGAGGCGCGGGCGGTTCTCGATGCCGAGCGCCCGCATGAGGTGGATCGCGGTGCGGGTGTCCTCGGCGGCGACCACACTCGCGTTCGAGAGGGTCTCGACCAACCTCCGGGAGGCGTCTCCGAGGTTGCCGATGGGCGTTGCTGCGAGCACGATCACGGGACCATTGTGGTCGCCTGAGCGCGACAGCGGAGACATGGCGTCGGTCCGTAGGATGCTCTCTCGATGACCAGCGAGCTGACCGACGACCGCACCGCCGTCCCCGACGGGCCGGTCGGCTCCCGTCTCGACGACTGGTGGGGGCGCACGCTCTCCACCGCCAGGCGCGTCGCCGTCTGGCGCTGGGCCGGGCCCCTGGCCGTCGCGCTGCTGGCCGCGGTGCTGCGGCTCGTCGCCCTCGGGCACCCGCACTCGCTCGTGTTCGACGAGACGTACTACGTCAAGGACGGCTGGTCGATCGTGCACCTCGGGTACGAGGGCACCTGGCCGGGCAACCCCGCCGACAGCTCCCAGCCGACGACGGACCAGCGGTTCGCGTCCGGTGAGACCTCGCTGTTCACCAGCGCTGCGGAGTTCATCGCGCACCCGCCGCTCGGCAAGTACCTCATCGGCCTCGGGATGCTCCTGTTCGGCGCGGACAACTCGTTCGGCTGGCGGTTCGCCGTGGCCGTGCTCGGCATCGCGACCGTGTTCCTCACGGCGGTCATCGCCCGGTCGCTCTTCCGCTCGACGCTGGTCGGCACCCTCGCCGGCTTCCTGCTCGCGATCGACGGGCAGGCGATCGTGCTGTCCCGTGTGAGCCTGCTCGACGGGATCCTGACGTTCTTCGTGGTGCTCGGCTTCGGCGCACTGCTGCTCGACCGTCGCTGGACGTCCAGGCGGCTCGACGCCTGGGTCGCCCGGCGCACGGCAGCCGGCCGCGACACGCTCTGGGGACCGGTGCTCTGGTGGCGTCCGTGGCTGATCGCGATGGGGGTGGCGCTCGGACTCGCGACCGCGACGAAGTGGTCCGGCATGTACTTCCTCGCGTTCTTCGCGGTGTACTCCGTGCTGACCGACATGATGCTGCGGAAGCGGGCCGGCATCGAGTTCTGGTCCTCGAGCGCCTGGCTGCAGCAGGGACCGGCGTCGTTCCTGCTCACGGTGCCGATCGCGGCGGTCACCTACGTCGCGTCGTGGACCGGGTGGTTCGTGTCGAAGGACGGCTGGGACCGCGACTGGATCGCCACGGGCGGGCAGCGCTGGACCGGCGTGCTGTCGTGGGTGCCGGACAGCCTGCAGAACTGGTGGCACTACCAGTCCGAGATCTACGGCTTCAACATCGGCCTGCACACCCCGCACTCGTACCAGGCGAACCCACTGCTCTGGCTGGTCATGCAGCGGCCCACGTCGATGTACTACGTCGGCACGAACGCCGGCCAGGACGGCTGCACGGCGACCCGCTGCGGGGAGGCCATCACCGGCATCGCGAACCCGTTCATCTGGTACGCGGCGGTCATCGCGACCGTGGCGCTGCTGGTGCTCTGGATCCTGCGCCGCCGGTGGGAGTACGCCTTCGTCCTGATGGGCGTCGCGGCGGGGTACCTGCCGTGGCTGCTCTACGTGAACCGAACGGTGTTCCAGTTCTACACGGTCTCGTTCGAGCCCTTCATGGTGATGGCGCTCGCCGCGGCGATCGGGTTGGTGCTCGGGTCACGGGACGATCTCCGGCCACGCCGGACCCGAGCGGTCGTCTGGGTCGGCGTGTACCTCGGGGTCGTGGTGCTCGCGTCGGCGTACTGGTTCCCGATGTGGACCGGCATGCAGATGCCGTGGGACTTCGTCCGGTCGCACTACTGGGTGCCGAGCTGGTTGTAGCGCTCGGCCGCCGCGGTGCCGGGACTGCGGCGTGCGCGGCGTCAGGACTGCGCGTGCAGCGCTCGCTCGATCGACTCACGGTCGAGCGGGTCGCCGAGCATGGGTGCTTCCCGTTCGCCCGGGAGCACGCCCTCGATGAGGACCTCGGCGTAGCGGCGCCACGCGTTCGGGTCGTGCGCGCGGGTGGTGTCCGCGACGGCGCCGACCATCGAGGTGAGCATCGGCAGGTCGCGGTAGTCGAACCCGACCCGCACGACGCCGGCGTCCCGCGCACGGCGGATGATCTCGGAGACCTGGGTCTCGAGTCGATCGCGTTCCTGCACGATCGACGGACGCGACTTGCCGGCACGTACGATGGCGTCGGCGAGGGCCCGGTCGCGTGCACGGAACTCGAACACGCCCATCAGGTACACCCGCAGGGACTCGCGCGGATCGGACTCGTCCGCCGCACGCGCCGCGGCGTCGTTCATCGCCTCGAACTTGGTGGCGAGCAGCGCCTCGATCAGGGAGTCCTTGTCGGCGAAGCGGCGGTAGACCGTCCCGACGCCGACCCCGGCCTCGTGCGCGATGTCGTTCAGCGTGACCGACAACCCGCGTTCCGCGAAGCACTTGCGTGCCGTCTGCAGGATCAGCTCGCGGTTGCGTGCTGCGTCGGCGCGGAGGGGGCGCTCGAGGTCGGTGGTGCTCACGGCCTCGACGCTAGTTGAACTTTCTGGGAATAAGCGGATGCGGACCTTCCGTTTCGGTCTACACTGGTCACAAGCGGATGCATCGCATCCGCTTCACCCCTCCCTCTCCCGGAGCGCCCGACGGCGCGTGCTCCACCATCCCTCCACCTTCTCGAAGGAGGCTGCCGTGACGGCAGAACAGACCGTGCCGACCCCCACCGGGACAGCACCCACGACTTCCGGCTCCACGCCCGACAAGAGCAACCACCGCTGGATCGCCCTGGCGGTCATCGCCCTCGCGCAGCTGATGGTCGTGCTCGACGCGACGATCGTCAACATCGCACTGCCCTCGGCCCAGGCCGACCTCGACTTCGGCACCGACCAGCGCCAGTGGATCGTCACGGCGTACTCGCTCGCGTTCGGGTCGCTGCTGCTCCTCGGCGGGCGGCTCGGCGACCTCTTCGGCCGGAAGAACACCTTCATCATCGGACTCGTCGGCTTCGCCGTGGCGTCCGTGCTCGGCGGCCTGGCGGACTCGTTCGGCCTGCTCGTCGCCGCTCGTGCACTGCAGGGCGTGTTCGGCGCGCTCCTCGCCCCCTCCGCGCTGGGCATGCTGACGACCACCTTCCGCGACCCGAAGGAACGCGGCCGTGCGTTCGGCATCTTCGGGTCGATCGCCGGCTCGGGTGCCGCGATCGGCCTGCTCCTCGGCGGCGTGCTCACCGAGTACGCGTCGTGGCGCTGGTGCCTCTACGTGAACGTCGTGTTCGCGGTGCTCGGCGTGATCGGCGCCCTGGTGTTCATGGCGAAGCCGCCGAAGGTCGAACGCCCGCGCATCGACGTCGCCGGCGTCCTCACGATCACTGCCGGCCTGGTCGGCGTCGTCTACGGCTTCTCGAACGCCGAGACCAACGGCTGGGACTCCCCGGTCACGATCGTCATGCTCGCCGCGGGCGTGGTGCTCATCGCGGCGTTCGTCTTCATCGAGACCCGCGTCGCGCACCCGCTGCTGCCGCTCCGGGTCGTGCTCGACCGTGACCGCGGTGGCTCGTTCATCGCGATCGGCCTGGTGGCGATCGGCATGTTCGGTATCTTCCTGTTCCTGACCTACTACCTCGAGCAGACCCTCGGGTTCAGCTCGCTGCAGACGGGTCTGGCGTTCCTGCCGATGCCCCTCTCGATCATGATCTCGGCGACGCAGATCGGCGGTCGCCTGCTCCCCCGCGTCGGGCCGAAGGTGCTCATCTTCGCCGGTGGTCTCGTCGCGTCGATCGGTCTGCTGCTGCTCCTCCGCACGGACCTCGACAGCTCCTACGCGGGCACCGTCCTGCCGGCGCTCATCGTGATCGGCCTCGGCATGGGCACGATCTTCTCGTCCGCGATGAACACCGCGACGACCGGGGTCGCCCGTGCCGACGCTGGCGTGGCCTCGGCGACGGTGAACACGATGCAGCAGATCGGCGGCTCGATCGGCACCGCGCTCCTGTCGACGATCTTCGCGGACGTCGTGGCGAACAGCCTCTCCGGGCTCTCCGCGGCGCCGACGAAGCTCCAGCAGGCGCAGGCCGTGCTCGACGGGTACCACGTGGCGTTCGGCATCTCGGCGGGCGTGCTCGTCCTGGTCGCCCTGGCCGGTGGGCTCCTCATCAACCGCCAGTCGGTGCGGCTCGCGAAGCTCGAGCACGCCAGCGCGGCGACGACGGGCAGCATCCCGACCGCGGCGCACTGACCCGTCCCGCTCGACACGAACGGCCCGTCCCGGTTCTCCGGGGCGGGCCGTTCGTCGCTCGCGGCCTCGCCCTGGGTTGCACGCGGTCTTCGACAACCCGCGGGTGGATCGACTCGCGGAACGTCGCACTCCGCGCGGGACCCCTCGCGCCCCGACCCGATCCGCGCCAGGATCGAGGGGTGACCGAACACCAGGAAGACCACGCCGCCGTCGTCTCCGTCAGCCGCGACACCGACCACCGGTTCAGCAAGCCGGTCGTGGACGAGGTCGTGCTCGTCGCCGGCTGGGGCATCGAGGGCGACGCACACGCCGGCACCACCGTCCAGCACCGGTCCCGGGTCGCGCGGGACCCCTCGCAGCCGAACCTGCGGCAGGTCCACCTGCTGCACACCGAACTCTTCGACGAGGTCGCCGAGGCCGGGTACGAAGTCGCCCCGGGCCAGATGGGCGAGAACGTCACAACCCGCGGCGTCGACCTGCTCGGGTTGCCGACCGACACGCTCCTGCACCTCGGCGACGACGCCTGCGTCCGCGTGACCGGCCTGCGGAACCCGTGCCAGCAGATCAACGACTTCGAGCCCGGGCTCCTGCGCGCCGTGCTCGGTCGCGCCGAGGACGGCTCGGTCGAGCGCAAGGGCGGCGTGATGGCCGTCGTCGTCACCGGCGGGGTCGTCCGCCCCGGGGACCGTATCCGCGTCGAGGTCCCCGCCGGCACGCCGGAACCGCTCCGTCCGGTCTGACGATCCGCCGCAGGGCGCGGCCCGGTTGCGTCGTGTGTCGGTTTCCCTCGCACACGTCAGGGGTGCCGATTACCCTTTCCGGCATGGCCCCCGTCCTGACCTCGCCGCTCGTGTCGACGCAGTGGCTCGCAGACCACCTCGGTGCTGACGAGCTCGTCGTGCTCGACGCGTCCGTGCACACCGCGGGGACCGGTCTCGAGACGACGTGGCAGACGGCGCGGGACTCCTACGAGCAGCGCGGACACGTCCCAGGAGCGCGGTACGCCGACCTCGTCGAGGCGTTCTCGACGCCCGACGCCGAGGTCCCGTTCACCCGACCCGGCGCCGAGCGGTTCGAGTCCGCCGCCGGCGACCTCGGCGTGACGAACACCTCGACGGTCGTGGTCTACGACGACAGCGTCGGCGAGTGGTCGGCGCGGCTCTGGTGGATCTTCCGCTCGTTCGGCTTCGACTCCGTCGCAGTGCTCGACGGGGGCTTCACGAAGTGGCGGGACGAGGGTCGCCCGGTGCGCGTCGGCGCGCTCCGATCGGCGCCGAAGCCAGCGTCGACCCCGGCGTCGCACGTGGGCGACGCGACGGCGACCACGACCTTCCTCGCGGGCGAGGAGCGTCCGCTCTGGGCCGACCACGAACGAGTCCTCCGTGCCGTCTCGGGCGAGCAGCCCGCGTCGCTGGTGTTCGCCGCGCCCGAGTCCGCCCTCGGCGCCGAGCACCCGCCGATCGTCCCCGGCAGCACCCCGATCACCGTGGACACGCTCGTGGACCCCGCGACGAACGCCTACCTGCGCCGTCCCGCCCTCGAGCAGGCCTTCGCATCGGTACTCGACGCCGACGAGATCGTGACCTACTGCGGTGTCGGCAGTGCCGCGTGCGTCGACGCCCTCGCGCTGACGGTGCTCGGCCACGAGAAGGTCCGGGTCTACGACGGGTCCCTGCTCGACTGGTGGCGGCGCGAGCCCGAGGCGCTGGCCTCCTAGCCCGACGCCGGTGACACCGGCGGCCGACACCGGTGACACCGGCAGCCGACACCGGCGGCCGACCCCGGCGCCACCGGCGGCCGACGCCGGCGGCCGTCTCGGGTGGCCCGACACCCGCGCCGACTACCGTTGACCCATGAGCACCAGACGCGCGGTCGTCCTCGGCGGTACCGGCGGGATCGGTTCGGCCGTCGCGCGTGCGCTCCTCGACGCCTCCGGACGCGGCGGCGACGACTGGCAGGTGGACGTGGTCGCCCGGCGCGGTGGCCCCGTCGCCGACGAACTCACCGCGGCGGGAGCGACGTTCACCCCGGGCAACCGTCGCGACACCGCCGTCCTCCGCGACCTCCTCCGCCCCGGCGCCGACCTGCTGGTGGACACGGTCGGTCTCACCCGCGACGACGCCCGGCAGCTCCTGCCCTTCCTCGAGGACGTCGGCTCGACCGTGTTCGTGTCGTCGAAGGCCGTGTACGCCGACGAGCAGGGTCGGCACGCGAACTCGCTGGACAAGCCCGTGTTCGGCGGCGCGGTGACCGAGCTGCAGCCGACCGTCGCGGCGGGCGACGGCGACCCCACCGGTCGTGACGGCTACGGCGCCGCCAAGGTCGCCGCCGAACAGGTGCTGCTCGACCACGGCGCCCCGGTCACCGTGGTCCGGCCCTCGAAGGTGTACGGCGTCGGCATCGGTCGGCCGCGCGAGTGGTTCGTCGTCCGGCGGGCGCTGGACGGTCGGGAGCGCATCCTCCTCGCCGACCACGGCCGCAGCGTCGACCACACCACGGCCGCCAGCGGCATCGGTTCCCTCGTCCGCCTCGTCGCCGACGCACCGGACCGCCGCATCCTCAACGTCGCCGACGACACCGCGCCGAGCGTGCTCGAGATCGTCCGCACCATCGCCGGTCACCTCGACCACCCGTTCGACGAGGTCCTGCTCGACGCCGACGCCCCCGCGTTCGTGGGCACCACCCCGTGGACCACGCCGACGCCGTTCGTCCTCGACACCACCGCTGCGCGCTCCCTCGGGTGGGAGCCGCCCGTGTTCGCGACGGCGGTCCGGCCGGAGCTCGACTGGCTCGTCGAGACGGCACACGCGGTCCCGGTCGGCGGCGACGTGCCGTGGGCAGACGACCCGTTCTGGGACCGGCTGTTCGACTACGGCCCCGAGGATGCCGCCCTCGCCCTCCTGTCGCTCAGCGGGGACTGACGCCGTGCCCCGCACCGAGGTCCTCTTCATCGGGGGCAGGTCCGGCGTGGGCAAGTCGACCGCGGCAGAGGCACTGCACGACCTGCTCGTCGCCGCCGACGTCCGGCACGCCGTCATCGAGGGCGACTTCCTCGACCTCGCCCACCCCGCGCCGCACGTCGAGCACCCGGAGGCCCGCGTCGCCGAACGGAACCTCGCCGCGATGTGGGCCCGGTACCGCGAACTCGGCCACCACCGGCTCGTGTACACGAACACCGTGTCGGTGCTGGAGCAGGACGCGTTGGCCGAGGCGATGGGCGACGACCCCGTCGTGACCGCCGTGCTGCTCCGCGCCGGCGACACGACGACCGCGGACCGGCTGCGCCGTCGTTCCGGTGGGCACCTCCGCGAGGCGCAGCTGGCGCACAGCACGCGGACGGCCAGGAGGCTCGACTCGGCTGTCCGAGGCGACGTCACCCGGGTGGACACCGACTCCCGGTCGCCGGTCGACGTGGCCGCGCAGCTCGCGTCGCTCGTGGGCTGGGTCGGTCTGCGGCAGCCTGTGGACACCGCGGATCCGTCCACAGATCGCGACTGAGGGCAGCGCACCCAGGACGGTCGAGGCAGGCTGGACGCATGACCGACAACCGCCTCGGCTCCGCCGTCAGCCCGTACCTCCGCCAGCACGCCGACAACCCGGTGGACTGGCGTGAGTGGGGCCCGGAAGCCTTCGCCGAGGCCCGCGAACGCGACGTCCCCGTGCTCGTGTCGGTCGGCTACGCCACGTGCCACTGGTGCCACGTCATGGCACGCGAGAGCTTCTCCGACCCGGGCATCGGCGAGCTGCTCCGCCAGGACTTCGTCGCGGTGAAGGTCGACCGCGAAGAACGGCCGGACGTGGACGCCAGCCTGATGGCCTCGGCGAGTGCCTTCACGCCGCAGCTCGGCTGGCCCCTGACGACGTTCCTCACACCGGACGGGCACGTGTTCTTCGCGGGGACGTACTTCCCGCCGTCGCCCGTCGGGCAAGTGCCGGCGTTCCGGCAGATCCTGGCGGCGGTGCTCGACGCGTGGACCGAGCGCCGGCACGAGGTGGACGCGAACGCGAGTGCGATCGCGGCGGCGATCCGGCAGGGGGCCGAGGCGGACCGGACCGCCCGCGGTGGCGCGGACGGTGGCGCGGACGAGCCGCGCCTCCCGAGCGTCGACGACGTCCGAGCCGTCGTCGACCAACTGGCACAGGCCGAGGACACCACATACGGCGGTTTCGGCGGTGCCCCCAAGTTCCCGAGCGCGCCGCTGCTCGAGTTCCTGTCGGACGTCGCCGCCGACGACGACGCTCGGGCGTCCGCACTGCTCGAACGTTCCCTGCACGCGATCCGCGCGAGCGAGCTGACCGACGCCGACGGCGGGGTCTTCCGGTACGCGACCAAGCGCGACTGGTCGGTGCCGCACTACGAGCGGATGCTCTACGACAACGCGGGACTGCTCGCGGTGGCCGGGGCGGAGCAGGCCCGGGGCATCGCCGACTTCCTGCGGGACACGCTCCGGCGTGCGGACGGCGCGTTCGTCGCGGCGCAGGACAGCGAGTCCACCGTCGACGGTCGGCGGGTCGAGGGCGAGTGGTACCGACTCCCGCTCGACGAGCGTGGGCGGCTCGATCCTCCGCCGCTCGACGACCAGGTGCTCACCGGGTGGAACGGCCTGGCGATCCGGGGGCTCGCCATCGCCGGGGCCCGCCACGGGGACGCCGAGATGATCGAGCTCGCACGGGGTGCGGCCGACGCGATCGTCGCCGGACACCTCACGGACGGACACGTGTCGGTCCGGTCGAGCACTCCGCGCGGCGCGTCGACGGCGGCGCCCACCATCGAGGACGTGGGACTCCTCGCCGAAGGACTCCTCGAACTCGCCCTCGTCACCGGGGAGCTCCCCTACGCCGACGTCGCGCGCACGCTGGTCGACGACGGCCTGGCCGGTCGGTTCGACACCGACCCGGTGCTCGCGGCAGCCGGCACCGCCACGGGCGAGCAGCCGCAGACCGCCATGCGCTCCGGCACGGTCGCACTCGCCGCGGCCGCCGCGACGCTCGCCGCGCTGACCGGCAACGAGTCGTACCGGGCGGCGGCGCTGTCGCTCGTGGCCGACCGGGCCGTCACCGGGACGGAGCGGCCGCTCGGGCACGCCGATGCCCTCGGGGTCGCGCTCGCGCTGCAGCGTCCCTCGCGCGAGGTCGTCGTGGTCGCGTCGGACCCGGACGACCCGATCCGTGCGGCGGCCCGCGGCGCTCGGCGTCCAGGGACCGTCGTCGCCACGGTGACACCGGCACAGGCGGCCGACTGGTCCACCGCGGGCTTCACGCTCTTCGAGTCCCGCGACGGACTCGACCCCGCCGGGTACGTCTGCCACGACCGGGTGTGCGCCCTGCCCGCGCGGTCGGTCGACGAGCTCACGGCACAGCTCAGCGCGTGACCAGCTCGCGGCCCGACCGGCCGCGACACCCGGAAGCGGCGGAGTCAGGGGCGCTCAGAGCCGGCCACGGGCGATGCGCCCGGTCCGAGCGAGGTTCCCACGGACCTCGGTCGCGACGACAGCGAGCATCGCGACCGTGCTGGCGACACCCCACACAACGGCGGACAGGCGGAACGACCAGTCATCGGACGCCCACGGGCCGGCCGCGACCGACGACCAGCTGAACGTAGCGGCTATGAAGAGCACGGCGGCGAGCGCCGTGCGAGCGAAGCTCTTCCCGCTGAGCTGCCCGGTGAAGACCGACGAAGGGCCGAGCGGCGCCGACATCGACGACCACGTGACGAACGCCTCGACGATGGCGTGCCGTGCACGGAGGACTCCGATCCCCACCCAGATCGCCGCTCCCAGCAGCAGCGAGGCAGTGATCGCCACTACGACGACATCCGGACCGCTCCGAGCGCCGCCGACCCCGGACAGCACCGCGCCTCCGAGCACCGCGAGTGCGACCGAGACCGTCCCACCCCAGAACCGTCGGCCGGTGCTCAGTTCCGCGTCGAGCGTCCGGACCGCGGCCAGTGCATCCCAGGGCCGCTCCCGAGCGGTTGCCGCTCCTCGCACCGCACCACGCGCGCTCGGGCGGATCCACACGTGCACCGGCCGGTTCCTCTCCTCGGCGATCGAGTCCGCACGACAGGCTAGCGACCCACCGACCCCCGGCGCGGTATCCTGGAGGGCTCATGTCTGCCACCCCCGTCATCACGTACCCGCCCGAACTGCCGGTGTCGCAGCGGCGGGACGACATCGCTGCCGCCATCCGCGACAACCAGGTCGTGATCGTCGCCGGTGCCACGGGTTCGGGCAAGACCACCCAGCTGCCGAAGATCTGCCTCGAGCTCGGACGTGAGCACATCGGGCACACCCAGCCCCGGCGGATCGCGGCCCGGACCATCGCCGAGCGCGTGTCCGAGGAGCTCGGGGGCGAGCTCGGCGGCCTCGTCGGGTACCAGGTCCGCTTCACCGACAAGGTGTCCTCCGACACCCGGGTCAAGCTGATGACCGACGGCATCCTGCTGAACGAGATCCACTTCGACCGCGACCTCAAGCGGTACGACACGATCATCATCGACGAGGCGCACGAGCGGTCCCTCACCATCGACTTCCTGCTCGGCTACCTCAAGCGGCTGCTCCCCCGTCGGCCGGACCTCAAGCTCATCATCACGAGTGCGACGATCGACCCCGAGTCGTTCTCGCAGCACTTCGGCGGGGCACCGATCATCGAGGTGTCCGGCCGCACCTACCCGGTCGAGATCCGGTACCGGCCGCTCGTCGCGGAGGACGCCGACGACGCCGACCGCGACGACGAAGGCGACGAGGACGATCCGCGGACGGACGACCACGGCGGGCGCACGGCCGACGACCGCGACACGATGCAGGGCATCACCGACGCGCTCGACGAACTCGCGCAGGAGGACCCGGGCGACGTCCTCGTGTTCCTCTCCGGCGAGAACGAGATCCGCGACGCGCAGGACGCCATCGAGGGCAAGCGCTACCCCGGTACCGAGGTCCTCCCGCTCTACGGTCGCCTGTCCGCCGCCGACCAGCACCGGGTCTTCGAGCGGCGCACCACACCGGGCATCAGACGCCGAGTGGTCCTCGCGACCAACGTGGCGGAGACGAGTCTGACGGTCCCCGGCATCAAGTACGTGATCGACGTCGGCACCGCCCGCATCTCGCGCTACTCGCCGCGGGCCAAGGTGCAGCGGCTGCCGATCGAGGCGATCTCGCAGGCGAGCGCGAACCAGCGCTCCGGTCGCGCGGGCCGCACGAGCGCCGGCATCGCGATCCGGCTCTACTCCGAGGACGACTTCGAACGCCGTCCGGAGTTCACCGACCCCGAGATCCTGCGGACGAACCTCGCGGCGGTGATCCTGCAGATGATCTCGCTGGGGTTCGGTGACATCGAGGCGTTCCCGTTCCTGCAGCCGCCGGACTCCCGGGGTGTGAAGGACGGCCTCGACCTGCTCCGCGAGCTCCGAGCCGTCGACGCCGCGGGCACGATCACGAAGACCGGCAAGCAGCTGACCCGGTTGCCCATCGACCCCCGGCTCGGACGCATGGTGCTCGAGGCCGGTCGGCAGGGCGTCGGGCGCGAGGTCATCGCCGTCGTCAGCGCCCTGAGCATCCAGGACCCGCGCGAGCGCCCCCTCGAGAAGCGCGCGCACGCCGACCAGTTGCACGCCCGGTTCGCCGATCCGACGAGCGACTTCCTCACCCTGCTCAACCTCTGGAACCACATCGAGGACAAGCAGGACGAGCTCTCGTCCAGTGCGTTCCGCCGCCTGTGCAAGGCCGAGTTCCTGAACTACCTCCGCATCCGCGAGTGGCAGGACCTGTACCGGCAGCTCTCCCGCGCGGCGAAGCAGGTCGACGTCCGCATCGGGCAGGCGCGCTCCGACGACGGCGACGCGGTGCACCGTTCCCTGCTGGCCGGACTCCTCAGCCAGATCGGTCTGCGCGACCGTGAGAAGCGCGACTACCTCGGCTCGCGGAACACCCGGTTCGTGGTGTTCCCCGGCAGTGTCCTCGCCAAGAAGCAGCCGGACGCGGTGATGGCCGCCGAACTCGTCGAGACGAGTCGGCTCTTCGCCCGGACGGTCGGTCGGATCGACCCGGCGTGGGTCGAGCCGCTCGCCGGAGACCTCCTGAAGCGCACGTACGGTGAGCCCCACTGGGAGAAGAAGCAGGGTGCGGCGGTCGCCTACGAACGGGTCACCCTGTTCGGCGTCCCGATCGTCCAGCGCCGCCGCGTGCAGTACAAGCGCGTCGACCCGGAGCACTCGCGTGAGCTCTTCATCCGGCACGCGCTCGTCGAGGGCGAGTGGGACGCGCAGCAGGCGTTCGACCGCGACAACCGCCGGCTGCGGCGCGAGCTCGAACAGCTCGAGGAGCGCACGCGTCGCCGCGACATCCTCTTCGACGACGAGCGGGTCTTCGAGTTCTACGACGCCCGCATCCCGGCCGACATCGCGACCACGCGCGACTTCGAGGGCTGGTGGCGGCAGACGAGGCGCGAGCAGCCGGACCTGCTCACGATGCGCCGGTCGGACCTGCTGGACGAAGACGCGGCCGAGGCCGCACAGGACCAGCAGGAGTACCCGACCCAGTGGCGGAGCGGCGACCAGCGCCTCGCGATCAAGTACCGGTTCGAACCCGGCGCGCAGGACGACGGCGTGAGCGTGCAGGTGCCGCTCGCGCTGCTCCCCCGCATGCGCGAAGAGGGCTTCGACTGGCAGGTGCGCGGCCTCCGCAAGGAGCTCGTCACGGCGCTCATCAAGTCCCTGCCGAAGCAGATCCGGAAGAACGTCGTCCCCGCTGCCGACTGGGCCGAGAAGATCGTCGCCGAGCTCCCCGACGACGCCCCGACCGAGCCGACCGAGTCGTTCCGCGCCACCCTCGCCAAGGCGATCCAGCGCATGACCTACGTGCCGGTGTCGGAGTCGGACTTCGACCTCTCGCGGGTACCGGCCCACCTCCTGCCGACCTGGGCGGTCGTCGACGAACGCGGCCGTCGGGTCGAGGCCGGCAAGGACCTCTCGGCGCTGCAGACGAAGCTCAAGGACCGGACGCAGCAGAGCGTCGCCTCGGCGACGACGCGCGCCGCAGGGCGTCCAGGAGGCGCGGCTCGCGTCGCGTCCGCCGCCTCCGGTGGCGCGGTGGAGCGGTCGGGGCTCACCGCCTGGCCGTCCGACGACCTGCCGCAGGTGCTCGACACGAAGCAGGCGGGTGGCGTGATCCGCGCCTACCCGTCCCTCGTGGAGGAGGGCGACGGCCCGAAGGCGACGGTCGGCGTCCAGCTGCTCGCGACGCCGTCCGACCGGGCCGTGCGGATGCCCGCGGGTGTCCGGCGGCTGGTCATGCACGCGGTGCCCTCGCCGGTCTCCTACATCCAGTCCCACCTGACCGCGCAGGAGAAGCTCGCGCTCGCCGCCAGTCCGTACCCCTTCACCGCGGCGCTCTTCGACGACGTCCTCGCGGCGGTCGTGGACGCCGGGATCCGCCGGGCGCACCCCGACGGGCTGGTGTTCACGAAGACCGACTTCGAGTCCGTGCGCGACACCGTGTCCGCGACCGTCGTCGACACGATGTTCACCGCCGTGTCCGAGGTCGCCGCGGTCCTCGCCGCGCACCGGGCCGCGGAACGGTCGCTCAAGCAGGCGAACTCGATGTCGCTCCTGCCGGCGCTCACGGACATGCGGCAGCAGATGGAGCGGCTCGTCTTCCCGGGGTTCGTCTCGGTCGCCGGACTCGATCGTCTCCGGCGCATCCGGGTGTACCTGCAGGGTGTCGACGCACGCGTGCAGAAGCTCCTGCAGAACCCCGGCCGAGACGCCACGTGGATGCGCGAGGTCACCGTCGCGACCGACCGGTACGTCGACGCGGGCGGCACCTTCCCGCCGGCCGTCGGAGCGCACCCGGAACTCGTGCACGCCCGCTGGATGCTCGAGGAGTTCCGGCTCAGTCTGTTCGCGCAGGAGCTCGGCACCGCCGAGACGGTCTCGCTGCAGCGCATCACGAAGGCGCTGGCCGCCGCCCGTTGATCCGCTAGCCTCGGGGCATGGTGGGGACGACGGCAGGGCCGGAATGGGTGCAGGCGCGGTACGGCAGGGCGATCGAGCGCAGGGACGGGCGGGACTTCCCGTACTACGACGGTGATCCGCTGCCGTTGTCGATCCTGCAGTGGGTGGCGGTGATCGCCGCGTGTGCCGTCGGGTTCCTCGTCCTGAGCTTCACCCCCGCGGCGGACAACGTCCAGTCGCTGGTCCCCCGGTTCCTCTTCGCCGCGATCCCCCTCGCGGTGTTCATCGCCTTCACCCGGCGGCAGTGGTCGCGGATCTTCCAGCGGACCACGGGGCGGGACGTCCTCACGATGGTGGGGTTCGCGGCGGCGAACCTCATCGTGACCTTCGCGGTGGGCATCGTCGTCAAGTACGTGTTCGGCGCGAACTCGAACGGTGCGACGGACGGCATCCACGGCGCGGCCGAGGTGACGGCCTTCTACGTCGGCACGGCGATCCAGCTGTTCGGCGAGGAGCTCTTCTCGATCCTGCCGTTCCTCGCCGTGCTGTCGTTCTGCGCGCGCGGCGGGATGTCGCGGAAGGGCGCGATCCTCGTGGCGTGGCTCGTGACGGCGGTCTGGTTCGGCGCCGCGCACCTGCCCACGTACGGCTGGAACCCCGTCCAGGCGTTCCTCGTCATCGGTGTCGCACGGCTCGTCCTGACGCTGGCGTACATCCGCACGAAGAACATCGCCGTCAGCACCGGCGCGCACATCATCAACGACTGGGTCCTCTTCACCTTCGCGATCGTCACGGCGGGAGCACTCCTGTGATCGGCACACTCGACGTCATCGTCCTCGACTGCGCAGACCCTCGCGCGCTCGCCCGCTTCTACGCCGAACTGCTCGGCGGCGAGATCGTCGGCTACGACGAGGAATGGGCCGAGGTCGCCCTCCCCTTCACGGACCACCGGCCGATCCTCGCCTTCCAGCAGGTGGCGGAGTACCGCGCCCCCGAGTGGCCCGGCCAGGACGTCCCGCAGCAGAGCCACCTCGACGTGAAGGTCGACGACCTGGACGCCGGCGAGACCGCGGTCCTGGCCATCGGGGCGACGGCGACGGGCTCGGGGACGGACACGTTCCGCGTGTACCTCGACCCGGCCGGGCACCCGTTCTGCCTCATCCGTCCGAACGACTGACGGCTCGTGACGGGCATCCGCGCGGTCCTGTTCGACCTGGACGGCGTCATCCGGCACTTCCACCCGGAACACGTCGCGGCCATCGAGCGCGCGCACGACCTGTCCCCGGGAAAAATCGAGGCGGTGGCGTTCGCCGCACCCCTGATCGACGAGGTGACGACCGGCCGGATCACCCGGGCAGAGTGGGTCCGGGCCGTCGGCGAGCGCATCGGCGACCATGACGCCGCCGAGGCCTGGGGCCGACAGCCGTTCACCCCGGACGCCGAGGTACTGGCCCTCGCGGACGAGCTCCGCGCCGCCGGGTACACGACGGCGGTGCTCACGAACGGCACGGACGGCATCCCGGCCGAGGTGGCCTCGTTCGGCCTGCACGACCGGGTCGACGCCGTGTACAGCTCGCACGAGATCGGGTTCGCGAAGCCCGACGTCCGGGCCTTCCGGCACGTGCTCGACGCGCTCGACCTCGACGGACCCGAGGTGTTCTTCACGGATGACTCGGAGCGGAAGCTGGCCGGGGCGGAGGAGCTCGGCATGCGGGTCCACCACTTCACCGGGGTCGACGGACTCCGTGCTGCCCTGCGCTCGAGCGGCATCGACCTCACCGACGCCGGTGGATCCACCTACCGGGCCCGCATCGACCTGCTCGCGGAGGCGGTCGACGGCTTCGAGGGGGTGCTCCGGTCGGGCGACCACCGCGCCGTTGTGCCGTCCTGCCCGGGGTGGACGCTGGCGGACCTCGCGGGGCACCTGACGGACGTCCACCGCTGGGCCCTCGGCCAGCTCACCGGAACCGAGCAGGAAGCGCCGGAGCCCGCCGACCTCGCCGACCGGTTCCGCGCCGGCGCGGACCGCCTCGTGGCCGCGCTCCGCGGGCGCGCCGCGGACGCCGCGTGCAGCGCGATCTACCCACCCGACACGGCCGGCACGTGGGCACGACGGCAGCTGCACGAGACGACGATCCACCTGTGGGACGCGCAGCAGGCGGTCGGGGGCGAGCCGCGCCTCCAGGCCGACACCGCGGCCGACGGCGTGCGCGAGGTGGTCGCTGACCTGTACCCGCGCCAGGTGCGCCTCGGCCGCGTCGAGCCGTTGTCGCAGACCGTCGTGTTCCGGTTCCCGGACGCCGACGGCGAGGCGGAGCTCGTCGGGACGGCGGGTGACGGACCGGCAGTCCGGGTGACGGGGCGGGCGGAGGACCTGCTGCTCGTCCTCTGGGGCCGGCGTCCACTCGACACGGTCGCCGTGACGATCGGCGGAGACCGTTCGGCACTCGACCAGGCGCTCGCGACGAAGCTGGTCCCATGACCGAGCTCCGCCCCGTCGACCTCGACCGCTGGCCCCGACGCGAACACTTCGAGCACTACCGCGACCGGGTGCCCTGCACGTGGGAGATGACCGTCGAGCTCGACGTCACGGACTTCGCCGAGACGGTGCGCGCCACGGACCGCCGCACGTACGCGTCGCAGATCTGGGCGATCGCGTCGGTGGTGAACCGGCACGCCGAGTTCCGGATGCAGCTGCTCGACGACGGGTCGCCCGCCGTCTGGGACGTGGTGCACCCGATGTTCACCGTGTTCCACCCCGACACCGAGACGTTCTCGGTACTGACCGTGCCGTACGACGACGATCCGGCACGCTTCCACGAGGCCGCGGTCGCCACGATGGAGCGCTACCGGGACGACCACCGGATGTTCCCGCAGGAGGACCGCCCGCGGAACGTGTTCGACATCTCGACCCTGCCCGGGGCGTCCTTCACCGGGTTCGCCCTGCACGTGCGGGACGGCTGGGACCACCTGCTGCCGATCTTCACCATCGGCCGGTACCGGTTCGTCGAGGGACGCACCCTGATGCCGCTCGCGCTCCAGGTGAACCACGCGGTCACGGACGGCTTCCACGGGTCCCGGTTCGTCGACGAGCTCCAGACGGTGCTCGCCGAGGCGGGGTGGCTCCGCCGCTGAACGCCCCTGGTGCCCGCCGCCGCGGTCAGGTCCGGAGTTCGGTCCGCCGCGGCTTCAACCGCTCGGGGGCGTCGGTCGCCGGCGTCCACTCGCAGGTGAACGTCCCGCGGTAGCCGAACAGGAACCCGAAGACGCGGTTGTGCACCTCGAGGTCGACGTGGAACGCCTGGTCGTCGTCCGACCACCACTCGTGGAGGGTCGCGCGACCGCTGAACAGCATCGGGAAACGGAACGCGATCGGCCCCTCGTAGAACCGCTGCGCGTCCGAGGTCAGGACGAGGCCACCGCGGTCGTCGACGGTCAGGTCGAGGTCCACCGCGAGGTGCTGGTGGGAACCGAGGTAGTCGAGCACCCGGCCGTCGACGAGCACCATCGTGGCGTCGAACCGAGCGGTCCGCCCGGGCTTGGTCGTGTAGGTCCGGACGAACGTCACCGTCTCGCGGCCGTACCGGTCGCGGTAGGGGTAGTTCTCGATCGTGAACGGCACGTCCGTCCCGACGTCCGGGACGAGGATGTTCCGCAGTCGCCCGATCTGCAGGAACGGCACGGTCCACCACGGTCCCCGGCGGATCGACGTCATGACGCCGCGGCCGGTGCACGCCTCGGCGGCGTCGAGACCGACGCCGAACCTGCGGCGCATCTGCGGGTGCAGCCGCTGGAAGTCGGCGCCGAGCGCCTCCTCGAACACCGAGCTCATCGGTCGCCTCCCGGGTCGGGCAACGCTGCCAGGGTGGCGGGCGCGTCGTGCAGCTGGTCGCCTCGCCGGGTACCACCGACGGGCGCGCGGCGGGTCTTGGAGGCGCGGGGCCGGTCCCGCCGCCACGGCTGCAGCACCGAGGTGAGCGGCCAGGCCTCCGGCTCGGCCCCGCCTTCCAGCCAGATCCGGAGCCGGTCGAAGCTCCACGCGGTCGCCCAGCCGAGGAGCGGCCGGACCACCAGGTCGAGCGGGCCCCAGCCGGAGTCGTAGTCGTAGCCGGTGACGAACCGGGTGCGCCCGTCGTCGGTCGGGACGTACCGCCAGTAGCCGCGGCCGGCCCGGATCGGCGACAGCCGGTCGTCGGTCGCGAACCGGAGCGCCGACGTGCGGGTGCCGTCCGCCCGACGTCGCTCTCCGATGCTCACGCCGGTGCCGTGCACGTCGTGCACCGGGGAGCGCCGGACGTACGTGAAGCGGGCGGCACCGTCGGCGTCCGCCGGCTCGGGGACGATCTCGGAGAAGCGGACGTCCCACCGGACGTGCTGCTCGGGGTCCTGCGTCGCCGCCCACACCCGGTCGACGTCCGCGTCGATGATCGTCTCGACGTAGATGCCGCGCTTCCCCACAGCCCGAGCGTAGGGCACGGAGCGCGCCGGGTTCGGGCAATCCGCGCGACCTGTGACCGTTCCGGTTCGCGATCCCCGGGTTCCGCGAACCGGAACGGTCACGACCGGAGGCGGATGCGGACGTCCGTGAGCCAGCGGGGTCCGGTGGGGGGTGGGCGCGCCGGTCTGGGG